>JASHVC010000734.1 GCA_030039655.1 Xanthobacteraceae bacterium
CAAGCTCGATCCCAAGGCACGCACCGAAGCTGAGAAGGAGGCAAGGCCTTGGGTCGATCTGATCAAGCGCACGCTCGCCGCCAATGAGCGCGCAGCCGCGGCGACGCCGCCGACGAAGTGAAACGGACGCCTGGGACTTGACGGGCTATCGGCTGACCACTTACCGCAGGCGCCATGCTGCATTCCGCCGTCCTCAACGTGATGATCAAGGCCGCGCACCGCGCCGGGCGCAGCCTCAAGCGCGACCTCGGCGAGGTCGAGCAGCTTCAGGTCTCGGTAAAAGGGCCGGGCAACTTCGTCACCGCCGCCGACCGCCGCGCCGAGGAGATCGTGTACGAGGAGTTGGCCAAAGCGCGGCCGGCTTACGGTTTCCTCGGCGAGGAAGGTGGTGTCCGCGAAGGCACCGACAAGACCCACCGCTGGATCGTCGATCCGCTCGACGGCACCACCAACTTCCTGCACGGCATCCCGCATTTTGCTGTCTCCATCGCGCTCGAACGCAACGGCGCAATCGTGGCCGGCGTGACCTACAATCCGGCGAACGACGAACTGTTCGTCGCCGAACGCGGCAAGGGCGCGTTCCTTAACGACCAGCGCATCCGCGTCGCCGCCAGGCGGCGGCTTGGCGATGCCATCGTCGGCTGCGGTTTGCCGCATTACGGCCGCGGCGACCTGAAAGCGTCGCGCAACGAAATCGCGGTAGCTCAGCAGAACTTCGCCGGTCTGCGCCGCTATGGCTCGGCGACGCTCGACCTCGCCTGGGTGGCCGCAGGCCGACTCGATGCCTATTGGGAGCGCGACCTGTCGCCTTGGGATATGGCGGCCGGCATCGTGCTGGTGCGCGAGGCGGGCGGGTTCGTCAGCGATTTGGACGGTGGCGAGGCAATTTTTGCCAAGGCCCAGGTGGTCGCGGGTAATGAAACCATGCACCGCGAGCTGCTGCGCCTCTTGCGCGAGGCCGGACGCGAAAATGCGCCGTCAGCCGTCACGGCGTGAGCCCAAATAGCGCGTATTGCGCTTTGTGACGCGGCTCGCCATGAACCCGCCGCAAACCGGCGCGCAGATCGATTTCAGGCTGTCCTGGAAAAAGACGCGGACCGGCCTCACGCACAGAATCGTTCACGAATTCGAAATGTCGAGCGAATCTCTATGCTTTTTTGTATCGTCCAACATGTGGCATATTAGTTTCAGTCTACGGCCCTGACGCGAACCGATGGCGACGACCGACATCGATCAAGCAACGCTCCCATCACCCCGCATCTTTCTCTTCCGGATGCTGGTGTTTGTGGTGCTTTGCGGACTGATCGCTTACGTGCTGCAGGTGCAGATCGTCAAAGCGTTCCTTGCCAATCCGTGGCTTAACGGCCTGATCGTCAGCGTGCTCGGCATCGGCATCATCATGTCGTTCCATCAGGTGATCCGCCTGTTTGCCGAAGTCTCCTGGGTCAACGGTTTCCGCCGGTCCGATCCGGCGCTGGCGGCGAAGCGGGCGCCCACATTGCTTGCCCCCATGGCGGCCATCCTGGGCAGCGAACGGGCCGACCGCGTCGCCATCTCCGCGCAAACCATGCGGGCGTTCCTCGACTCGCTCGCCACGCGACTCGACGAAGGGCGCGACATTTCCCGTTACCTTACAGGCTTGCTTGTCTTCCTCGGGCTGCTGGGCACGTTCTGGGGCCTGATCGAGACAGTCGGCTCGGTCGGCAGCATCATCAACAATCTGCAAGTCAACGGCGACTCCAGCGCAGTGTTCGACTCCCTCAAAGAGGGATTGGCCGCCCCGCTCGGCGGCATGGGCATCTCGTTCTCATCGTCGCTGTTCGGCTTGGCCGGCTCGCTGGTCCTGGGCTTCCTCGACCTGCAGACGAGCCAGGCGCAGAACCGCTTTTACACCGGTCTTGAAGACTGGCTGGCGACGACCGTACAGGACCTTGGCGTCGGCGGCGCGAACGCCGGCGCGTTGCCCGCATCCGCGCTAGGTGCCATCGACCGGCTGCGCCAGGCGGTCGGCGAAGCCGGAAGCAACAAGGCGACCACGGTCGCCATGGCCAACCTCGCCGAAGCGATCCAGGGTCTGGTGCAGCATATGCGTACCGAACAGCAGATGATCCGCGACTGGGCCGAAGAACAATCAAAGCTGAATCGCGACTTGCGCCGATTCATGGAGCTTCTGTCGCGCGAGAGCGCCAACAGATAAACGCCGCGCTGATTGGCAAAAGCGACCGGCCGATTTCGGAACGGACGATGTGCGGATGCACTTGTAGAAGAAGTCCCTGATGGCGCTTTCCCGTGTGCGCCGCGACAGCGGCATGAATTACTGGCCTGGCTTTGTCGACGCGTTGTCGACGCTGGTGCTGTCTGTCATCTTTTTGCTCACGGTCTTCATGGTTGCCGAATTTTTCTTGTCGCAGGAGGTCGAGGGTAAGGACACCGCGCTTGGGCGTCTCAATGCCCAGATCGCTCGCCTGAGCCAGTTGCTCTCCCTGGAGCAGACCGGCAAGGCCAGCCTCGAAGATGAAGTCGCGAAGCTTCGAGCATCACTGTCGGCCGCGGAAGGCGAACGTGAGCGGCTGCGTAGCGCTGCCGCTGCCGGAGCAAACTCCGCCTCGGACCAGGGAACGCAGCTTGACCTGCAGAAGGACGCGAACGCGCGCGCCATCGCGCAGATTGCCAATCTCAACGAGCAGATCGGCGCGCTCCGCCGTCAGATTGCGGCGCTCGAGGAAGCGCTCAACGCGTCGGAGAAAAAAGAAACCGATGCACAACTGCGCATTACCGATCTTGGCCAGCGGCTCAATGTGGCGCTGGCGCAGCGCGTACAGGAACTCTCGCGCTATCAATCGGACTTCTTCGGCAAACTGCGTGACATCTTGGGCAACCGTCCCGATATCCGCGTCGTCGGCGACCGTTTCGTGTTCCAGTCGGAGGTTTTCTTCGATACCGGCTCCGCCGTTCTGCGGCCGGAGGGCAAGGTCGAGCTCGACAAGTTGGCCGCCGCCGTCATCGATCTGCAAAAGAAAATTCCGCCCGGGATCAATTGGGTGCTGCGCGTCGACGGTCACACCGATATCAAGCCGGTCAACCCGACATCGCAAATCAAATCGAACTGGGACTTGTCCGCCGATCGCGCCATCTCGGTCGTCCAATATCTGATCAGCAAGGGCGTGCCGCCGGACCGTCTCGCCGCGGCGGGGTTCGGCGAGTTCCAGCCGATCGACACCGGCACGAGCGATGAAGCGCTGGCCCACAATCGGCGCATCGAGCTGAAATTGACCGAGCGGTGATATTTATCGCCCGGCAAAAGACCCCACTCGCTGTCTCCTATCGTCCTTACCACCCCAATGACGAGGATGCCGCCATCGCACTGTGGCTGCGGACTTGGCAGGCCGCCTACCCACAGATCGATTTCGCCAAACGGGTCGATTGGTGGCGCCAGCGCTGGCGCGAGGAATTGGTGCCAAACACCGACATCGTGATTGCTAACGGCGAAAACGAAATTGCCGGCTTCGTCACGGTTGATCCGCGCACGCTCTATCTCGACCAGATCGTGGTGGCGCCGGAGCTATGGGGATCAGAGGTTGGGCCAGGTCTCATCACGGAAGCTAAACGGCTTTCGCCGGCCGGCCTCGATCTCGACGTTAACACTGACAATTTGCGTGCCGTCCGCTTCTACGAAAAGCAAGGCTTCTCGATCAGCGGTGCCGGCGTCAATCCAATCTCCGGCAGGCCGGTTCACCGTATGAGCTGGCGGCCTTAGCCGGCCACTTGCAGTGCGACCGGGGCTACCCCCTACGCACCCTGAAACTGCAGCTTGGCGAGCCGAGAATAAAGGCCGCCGCCCGCGGCAAGCGTCTGGTGCGTCCCCTCCTCGACGATGCGGCCTTCCTCGAGAACCAAGATGCGGTCGCACGACAGCACCGTCGCCAGGCGATGGGCGATGACAATGGTGGTGCGTCCCTGCATCAAATCGGTGAGAGCCGCGGCGACCTGGGTCTCGCTTTCAGCATCCAGCGATGATGTTGCCTCGTCGAGCAGGAGCAGCGGCGCATCTCGCAAAATCGCGCGCGCGATGGCGATGCGCTGGCGCTGTCCGCCCGAGAGCGTGACGCCGCGCTCGCCGACCGGCGTGTCAAACCCTTGCGGCATCGCTGCGATGAAGCCGGCCGCATGGGCATGCTCGGCGGCACGCACTACGTCCGCGTCGGACGCATCGGGACGGCCGAAGCGGATATTCTCGCGCACCGAAGCAGCGAACATCACGCTGTCTTGGGGCACGAGCGCCATGCGGGCGCGCAATTCCGCCGGATCGAGATCGGCAAGGCGTATACCGTCGAAGGTGATGGACCCAGCAGTGGGATCGTAAAAGCGCAGCAACAAATGAAAGATCGTGCTCTTGCCGGCGCCGGACGGGCCAACGATGGCGACTTTCTCGCCCTGGCTTACGCGAAACGAGACGGAGTTGAGCGCCGCCGCGTTGACGCGCGTTGGGTACGAGAAGCGAACGTCGGCAAAAGCAACCTCACCACAAGATAGTGACGGCAGCGACAGCGGCCGCGCCGGACGCACGATCACCGGCTTGATGGCAAGGATCTCGAAGAGTCGCTCTGCCGCACCAGAGGCTTGGGCGATCTCGCCGCCGATTTCCGACAGCGAGCCGAGCGCGCTGGAGGCGAGTACGGCGTAGAGAATGAATTGTCCGAGCCGGCCAGGGGTCATCTGCCCCGCGATCACCTGCTGCGCTCCGATCCACAGCACCAGCACGACACTCGACGAGACGAGGAAGATGGCGATTGCCGTCAGAAAAGCGCGCGCGCGGATCGACTCGCGTGCCGCCGTGAACGCGCGCTCGACTGCGCCGCGAAAGCGAGCAATGCCGAGCCGCTCGTTGGTGAAAGCCTGCAGAAGACGTACAGCGCCTATCAGTTCGGCCGCATAAGCCGACGCGTCAGCGAGTGTATCCTGCGCGAACCGCGAGCGGCGGCGGACCGCGCGGCCAAATGCATAAAGCGGCAACACGATGAGAGGAATTGCCGCGAGCACGAATGCCGACAGGTATGGGCTCGTGACCACCATCATGGCGCTCGCGCCGAGAAACAGGACAAAGTTGCGCAGCGCAACCGAAACCGAGCTGCCCACCGCGGCCTTGATCTGCGTGGTATCGGCGGTGAGCCGCGAGATGACTTCGCCGGTCCGCGCCTCATCGAAGAAGGCCGCCGACAACCCCGTCACGTGCGCGAACACATCGCCGCGCAGGTCGGCGACGATGCGCTCGCCGAGCGTAGTGACGAGGTAGTAGCGGAGCGAACTTGACAGCGCGAGCACCGCCGCAACCGCGATCATAACCAGGAAGTAGCTGTTGATCAGATGAATGCCGCGGGCGGAGAAGCCAAAATCGATCATGCGACGCACGGCGATCGGCAGGATCAGCGTGGTCAGCGCCGCCAGGATCAAAGCGCCGAACGCTGCCAGGGCCCGCCACCGGTAGCGTCTGACATAGGGAAGAAGCGACGCCAGCGGACGCAGATTGCGCCCGCGCTTTTCCGCCGCTGCGCCTGTCTCGGATGCTGCTAGCACCGCCGGAGACGCGGGCGGCGCAGCAGCCGGCATCGGTTCCACTGCCGGCGCGGCGCTGTTCTGATCAACTCGAAGATTCATGCGCCGCGGTGCCTATGTGGCTATCTTCGCCGCGGAATTCAGCGCGGCGGCCGGACAATGCCCCCTGACCGCCCGACTGGCAACGTGCGACGGCGACGCGCGAGAGGGGAACCCTGCAGCGCTGCTTGTACCGGCCCTTGCGCCGCGCTATAGAGCCGCCACCTTTTTCCGAGACAAACGA
>JASHVC010000735.1 GCA_030039655.1 Xanthobacteraceae bacterium
AACCGCGCTGCGCTTGGCCGCGAAGCCCGAGCGGCCTAAATACCCCTCATGGCCGATCTCAACTCCGATCCGTTAGCCTGGCAACCCGCCAAGGCGCCCTCGCTCGCGGCGTTCGAAGTTTTGGCGAGCGAAGTGTTTCGCCATTTGCCGAAGCGATTTCGCGATCTGTGCAGCAACGTTGTCATCCAGGTGGACGACTTCCCGACGCGGGAGGTGCTCCGCCGCATGCGCGCCAAGAGCGAGTTTGATTTGCTCGGCCTGTTTCAGGGCGTCGGCCTGCCGTTCCGATCGGAAAGCGCGCCGGTACAGATGCCCAACATGATCTGGCTCTACCGGCGGCCGATCCTCGATTATTGGGCCGAGCACGACGAGACGCTGGGCGCTATCATCAAGCACGTACTGGTGCACGAGATCGGGCATCATTTCGGCCTGTCGGATGCCGACATGCATGCCATTGAGCGCGCGGCCAGCTAACAAGCGACGAAGAAAGGAAGGAACACGATGAAGATCGACGGCGCCTGCCATTGCGGGACTATCACCATCGAGGGCGAGGCTGATCCGGAGAAGGTCGGCGTTTGCCACTGCACCGATTGTCAGACCGGCACCGGCTCCGCCTTTCGGGTGTCGATCCCAGTCCCGGGCAGCACTTTCAAGATGAAAGGGCAGCCCACGATCTACGTGAAAAACACCGCCGACAGCGGTATCCCGCGCGTGCAGGCGTTTTGCGGCAAATGCGGCTCGCCGATCTATTCGACGACGATCGGCGAGGGCGTGCAGCCGTCCTACACGGTGCGGGTCGGCATCCTGCGCCAGCGCGATCAATTGGCGCCGCGGCGGCAGCAATGGGTTCGCTCCGCGCGCCCATGGGTCAATACGCTGGACGCGCTGCCCAAAAGCGAAAAGCAAACGCCGCGCTGAAGCAGCCGCATTTGTGCTATTACGGCGATGCGCGTATCTCGATCGCATTGCTGACGAGGAAGACACATCATGCTGATCACCGTTTTTCGCTCCCGCTTGAGACCGGGAGTCCGAGACGAATACGTTGCGTTGGTCGAGCGCATGAACGAACTCGCCAAAACTATGCCGGGCTACATTTCGCACAAGGGCTTCTTCGCCGACGACGGCGAGCGCGTGACTATCGTCGAGTTCGAGCATGAAGAAGGCCTGCGAGCCTGGCGCACCAATCCGGAGCACATTGCCGCTCAAAAGCTGGCGCGGCAGAAATACTACACCGAGTATCACGTGCAGGTGTGCACGCTCGATCGTGAGTCAAAGTTCAAGGCGCCCGCGGAGACTATGGTGGCGCACGGCTGAGCGTCGCGGCGGCCGCCAGCTTCAGCTCCTCATCCCCGCCGCCCGCGCGACCGCGGCACTTTCATCGGCGATCTAATAAAGCGGTTCGCCTTCGACCGTGCAGCGGCGCAGCGTGCGGCGTTGCTCTTGTGGCCAGTCGGTGCGCGCGTGCAGGCAGGCGAGATTGTCCCACATGATGAGGTCGCTGGGCCGCCAGACGTGCTCGTAGATGATTGCGGGATCTTCCGCGATCGCGAAAAGCTTCTGCAACAGCGCCTCGCTTTCGTTGCGGTCCATGCCTTCGATCCACATGGAGTTCTGGCTAGCGATGTAAAGCGCCTTGCGGCCGGAGCCCGGATTGGTGACGAAGATCGGCTGCCGGCAATGGTGTGTGCTTTCCAGCGGCAGCGTCACGTCGATGCGACGGCCGACGCCGTATTGCTGGCCCTGCATCACCATGGCGCCGTCGAGGCGGCGTTTCAGATCGGCCGGCAGATTCTCGTACGCAGCGTAGAGACTCGAAAACTGTGTGTGACCGCCCTCGGTCGGAATTTCCATCCCATACAGGAACGTCGCCCGATGTGGACGGCGGTGGTAGCACTTGTCGGTGTGGAACCACATCTCGCCGTGGCCGAGCGTGCCGAGCGCCTTGCCATTGGCGTCGACCTTGTCGGTCACCATCATCATGTCGTCCCATTCCACCGCGTTCTCGGCACCGGGCGCGCCGGGCTTCGGCGGCACGCGCTTGGCGACCGGGCCGAAATGGGATGCGAACCGGCGCTGGTCGTCTTCGGAGAGGCTCTGGTCCCGGAACAGAAGCACGGTGTGTTCATGCCAGGCGTTTCTGATCTGCTGGAGCGTTTCGCTATCGAGCGGGCGGCTGAGATCGACGCCGCCGATTTCGGCCCCGATGACCGGGTGCAGCTTGGTGACCGAAATGGTTCTGGCCCGTTCGGCGACAATGGTCATGTTTCTCTCCCGTCGATTTTGCAGCCATTATATCAGCCCGCCCGTGGCGGCTAAAGCGTCAGACCGAGGGGCCGCCGGCGCAGGGCTTGACCGCCGCCGGTCGAAACCCCATTAACCCGGCATCGAACCTATCATCGCGCAGGGACGAAGATGGAAAAGTTCACCGTGCTCGAGGGCGTCGCGGCGCCAATGAAGATGATCAACGTCGATACCGACATGATCATCCCCAAGCAATATCTGAAGACCGTCAAGCGCACTGGCCTCGGCAAGGGCCTCTTCGCCGAAAAACGCTTTCACGACGACGGCAAAGAGAACGTCGATTTTGTGCTCAACAAGCCGGCCTACCGCAATGCCAAGATACTTGTGGCCGGCGACAATTTCGGCTGCGGTTCCTCGCGCGAGCACGCGCCATGGGCTCTGCTCGACCACGGTATCCGCTGCGTGATCTCGACCTCGTTCGGCGACATTTTCTACAACAACTGTTTCAAGAACGGCGTGCTGCCGATCAAAGTCTCACCCGAGGATCTGGAAAAGCTGTTTGACGACGCCGAGCGCGGCGCCAATGCGACGCTCACCGTCGACCTGGAAAAGCAGGAAATTCGCGGCCCGGACGGCGGCGTGGTGAAATTCGACATTGAACCGCACCGCAAGAAGTGCCTGCTCGAAGGCCTCGACGATATCGGCCTGACCATGGTCAAGCACGATAAGATCGAGAACTTCGAGCAGAAGTCGAAAGCGGCGCGGCCTTGGGTGTGAGCGTCCGTCATTGCCGGACTCGATCCGGCAATCCATGTTAATCCAACCTTTTAAGATGGATTACCGGGTCAAGCCCGGTGATGACGCTGGGAAATCATGACCCCCGCCATTTCCATCTCGCATCTGTCGAAGACCTACGCGTCCGGCTTCCAGGCGCTCAAGGATGTAAGCCTGGACATCTGGCGCGGCGAGATTTTTGCCCTGCTCGGGCCCAACGGCGCCGGCAAGACCACGCTGATCAACATCGTGTGCGGGATCGTCAAACCGTCGACGGGCTCGGTCAAAGTCGACGGCCATGACATCATCACCGACTACCGCGCGGCGCGCGCGTCGATCGGGCTGGTGCCGCAGGAGCTGACCACCGACGCGTTCGAGACGCCGCCCGCAACCATGCGCCTGTCCCGCGGACTGTTCGGCAAACCGGCGAGTCCAGCCGTCATCGAGAAGGTGCTCAAGGAGCTGTCGCTCTGGGACAAGAAGGATTCGCGGATCATCACGCTCTCAGGCGGCATGAAGCGTCGGGTGCTCATCGCCAAGGCACTGGCGCACGAGCCACAGATACTCTTTCTCGATGAGCCGACCGCCGGAGTGGACGTGGAACTGCGCAAGGACATGTGGCAGCTGGTGCGCTCGCTGCGGGCGTCTGGCGTGACTATCATCCTCACCACCCACTATATCGAGGAGGCGGAGGAGATGGCTGACCGGGTCGGCGTCATCAACAAGGGCGAGCTGATTGTGGTCGAGGAGAAAGCCGCGCTGATGCGCAAGCTCGGCCGCAAGCGATTGACTCTGGAACTGCGCGAGCCGCTCGTCGCAATTCCGGACGCCCTCGCGGCCCATAATCTGACACTCGCCAACGGCGGCAAGGAAATGATCTACACCTACGATACGCAAGCCGAGCGCACCGGCATCACCGCCCTGCTCGATGACATCCGGCAGGCCGGCATCCGCTTCAAGGACCTGCAGACGACGCAAAGCACCCTGGAAGACATCTTCGTCGGCTTGGTGAGGCAGCAGTCATGAGTCTCACAATGAACGTTTACGCCGTCCGCGCCATCTACAATTACGAAATGGCGCGCACCGGCCGGACGCTGTTCCAGAGCGTCGTGTCGCCGGTGATCTCGACGTCGCTGTATTTCATCGTGTTCGGCGCCGCCATCGGATCGCGGATAACCCAGATCGAAGGCGTCAACTACGGCTCCTTCATCGTGCCGGGCCTGATCATGCTGACGCTGCTGACGCAAAGCGTGACTAACGCCGCGTTCGGGATTTATTTTCCGCGCTTCGTCGGCACCATCTACGAGTTGCTTTCGGCGCCGGTGTCGTCGTTCGAGATCGTGCTCGGCTATGTGGGCGCGGCGGCCACCAAGTCGATCTTGCTCGGCGCCATCATCCTGGCGACATCCGCCCTGTTCGTACCGGTACGCATCGAGCATCCGCTGTGGATGCTCGCCTTCCTGGCGCTGACCTCCGTGAGCTTCAGCCTGTTCGGCTTCATTCTCGGGCTATGGGCGAGCAGCTTTGAGAAGCTGCAGATCGTACCGCTGCTCTTTCTCACGCCGCTGACGTTTCTCGGCGGCACGTTCTATCCGACCAGCGTACTGCCGCCTTTCTGGCGGACGGTGACGCTGTTCAACCCGCTGGTTTATCTGATCAGCGGCTTTCGCTGGAGTTTCTTCAGCATCGCGGACGTCAATGTGGGCCTGAGCTTGCTGGCGACGCTCGCCTTCCTCGCCATTTGCATGGCCGTGATCTGGTGGTTCTTCAAGACCGGCTATCGGCTCAAGAACTAGCGGCCCTGGCCTTTTGTGTCTCTTGTGCCGGCTCTCGTTTCGCAATGGCGTCGGCGATTTCCACCGTACGCCGCGCCATCTCGGCGTGCAGCCGCTCAACCATGCGGCCCTCGATCTGAATCACGCCCTTGTCCCGGTTCTCCGGCAGGTCGAAGGCGGCGATGATCTTGCGCGCCGCCTCCACTTCGTCGGGCGCAGGCGAGAACGCCTCGTTGCACGCCTCGATCTGCTTTGGATGAATCAGCGTCTTGCCGTCGAACCCAAGCTCGCGCGCCTGACGGCATTCCTGCGCGAACCCGTCCGCGTTGCCGAGGTCGTTGTACACACCGTCGAGAATCTCCAGCCCATAGGCGCGCGCGGCCGCGAGGCAGTTCATGAGCCACGGCAGCATCGGCGCGCGGCCAGGGACGATGCGCGCGC
>JASHVC010000736.1 GCA_030039655.1 Xanthobacteraceae bacterium
GTCAGCACCATGGCGACGGTGCGCGTGGTGCGGTGAACCAAAGCCGGCAATTCGCGCCAGCCATAGTCGCGATACACGAGCATCGTGACCAGGAAGGCCCAGACACACGCGACGGCGCCGGCCTCGATCGCCGTGAATACGCCGAGCAGAATGCCGCCGAGGATGATGGCAAGCGTAATCAAGCCCCAAAGCGCCTCGAAGGTGATCTTGATCGCCTGCTGCATCGGCACCGTCTGGCCGCGCGGATGGCCATCGCGGTAGCCGATCACCAGGCACAAGATGACGAGGGCGAAGCCGAGCAGCAGGCCGGGCACCACACCGGCCATGAACAGGCTGATGATCGAAATGGTGCCGCCCGTCGCCAGCGAATAGATGACGGCGTTGTGGCTCGGCGGCACCAGCAGCGCTTGCACCGACGCGGAGATCGTCACGTTGGTAGCGAATACGCGGGGAAAGCCGCTCTTCTCCATCTGCGGGATCATAACCGAGCCGATGGCCGAGGTGTCGGCCACCGCCGAGCCAGAGATGCCGCTAAGAAATGTGGTGGCGACCACATTGACCACCGATAGCCCGCCGCGCACGCGGGTGAACCCAACCAGCACGTCGGCGAAATTCACCAGACGCCGTGCCATGCCGCCCTCGGCCATGATCGCGCCGGCGAGCACGAAGAACGGGATGGTGAGCATCGCGACTTTGCTCACCCCGTTGGAAATTTGCAGCATCACCGCTTCCAGCGGAATGCCGATCCATAGCGCGCCGGCGATTGCAGCAAGCGCGAGCGCGTAGGCGATCGGCATGCCAATGAGGAAGCAGGCGAACATCGTGGCAAGGAGGACGAAAATGTCCATCGGTGCGCCCTGCCCTTCAGTCGAAAGCGGCGCCGGCCTCGGGCACCGGTTGGGCGGGCGGTCCGATCGTCAGGCGCTCAACGACGAAGAGCAGCAGGATGGCGCCGCCGAGCGGGATCGGCAGATAGGTCACGCCCACCGACAGCGAAGGAAAGTCGGCGACTGAATTCTGCCAGGTCGCCGCTACAAGCGCAGCGCCCCATCGGATCATGAACAGCGCAATCAGCGCCATCAATATCTCGACGAGGAGAGCGCACAGGCGTTGCCCGACAGGCGGCAGCAGCGCGGCAAAGAACGACATGCGCATGTGTAGGCCGACGCGGTAGCAAGCGGCCGCGCCGAAAAACGTCAGCACGATCATCAGCAGAACCGCCGTCGGCTCGGGCCAGGACGCGGCGCTATTGAGAAGATAGCGGGTGTAGACGGCCCAAGGGATGACGGCGGAGATCAGCACCAGTGCGGTGCCGGCCACCCACACGCACAGCGCATACAGTGCGTCCATCAGGGTGCGAACGGCAGACGTCATTGAATGACAAGACCTGTCGCGGTCAATCGACAGCCTGGATGCGCTTTATTTGTTCGGCGAAGCGCGGACCGTATTTGTCCCAAACCGGCTTCACGGCATCCTGGAACGGTTGCTTGTCGATTTGTTCGACAATCTGGACGCCAGCCGCCCGGGCTTTCTCCATCGCCTGCTTCTCGTAAGCTATCCAAAGTTCGCGCTCTTCGGCTTGGGCCTCACGGGCAGCGACGCGTACTCTCTCCTGATCCTCCTTGCCAAGCGTGTCCCAGGTCTTGCGCGAAAACACCAGGACTTCGGGAACGATCAGATGCTCGGTCAGCGTATAGTTTTTGGCGACCGTATAATGATTGTCGAAGACAAAACTCGGCGGGTTGTTTTCGGCGCCGTCGATGACGCCGGTTTGCAACGCAGAGAAAACCTGGTCGTAGCCCATGGCCACGCCGTTGGCGCCGAGCGCATTGGCCATATCCACGAACATCGGATTGCCGATGACGCGAATTTTGAGACCTTTCAGATCGGCGATACTTTTGATGGGGTGCTTGGTGTCGTAGAAACTCCGGGCGCCAGCATCCATCCAACACAAGCCAATCAATCCCGCTTTTTCGTTGGCGGTGATCTTGCCGAGCAGTTCCTGCCCGATCGGTCCGTCGATCACCTTCTGCATGTGTGCGGTATTGCGGAACAAGAACGGTAGGTTGAACACGTTCAGATCGTCGACCACCGGCCCGATGGTGCCAACGCTGACGCGGGCGAGCTGAATCGCGCCGACTTGCGCTTGCTCAATCGCCTCCTTCTCGCCGCCGAGCTGCATCGAGGCGTACATCTGCACGCCGAGCCGCCCGTTGGTCGCCTGTTCGAGCTTCTTGCCAAGATTTTCGACGGCAACAACGGTCGGATAACCCGGAGGATGAACGTCCGACGCTTTCAGCTGTGTTTTCGCCTGCGCCAATGCGGTGCGGCCCATGGCGAAGGTGCCGAGTGCCAATCCGGCGCCACGAAGCATTTCTCGTCGGTGCATCGCCTCCTCCCTTGCTGATCGCGCTGCTCGTTGACCGGGTCGCGCCGCTCGACTATTGGTCAGGTCATATGATGACCTGACCAAATGGCCCTCGTCTTGTCAAGCGTTACCCCTGCACCCTTTCGTCCACTCGGTCCGCCGAAAAACCGCACCGGCGAGGTTGTTGAACGGCTGGCCGAGGAAATCGCCAGTGGTCGCCTCCTGCCTGGCTCCCGACTGCCGACAGAACAGCAATTGACGGCATCACTGGGCGTGAGTCGGACAGTGGTGCGCGAGGCGGTCGCGGTGCTGCGGGCCGAGGGCCTCGTGGAGACACGTCAGGGCGTCGGCGCGTTCGTGATGGGTGATGTACAGCGCCGCCCCTTTCGCATCGATCCCGACGGATTGCGCTCGATCGCCGAGGTGGTGCAGGTCATGGAGCTGCGCACCGGCGTTGAGGTTGAAGCCGCCGGGATTGCGGCTGAACGGGTGAATGTCCAGACGCGCGGCCGCGTCGCCAAGGCCCTTAAGGCGATTGAGACGGCTATTGCCCGCGGTGAGGCGGCGATTGATGAGGATTTTGCCTTCCATCAGGCGATCGCGCAGGCAACCGGCAATCCGCATTTTTCCCGCTTTCTCGAATTTTTGGGTCGCCTGCTGATTCCGCGGCAAAGCGTACGGGTCGGCCTAAGGCAGGGGCAGGACCTGCGCAGCTATCTGCAGCGCATCCAGAAGGAGCACGGCGACATCGCGAAGGCCATCGCGGCGGGGGACGTTACCGGAGCGCGGCGCGCCATGCGCCGGCATTTGCAGGGCAGCCGCCAGCGCTATCAGCGACTGACTGCGAAGCTGAAGCAGATGTGAAGCACGGCTTTGTGGCGCTGGGGCTAGACGAAAGCGGTTCGGGAGCCGCGCTTATTTCGCCGCGCTGGAGGCGACCGGCGATACCGGAGGAGCGGAGTTTGCCACCTGCCGGGCGCGCGCGGTTTCTGCCAGAGCCGCGAGTTTGTTCTGGTGGTGGCCGCCGGGCTGAACCATGCCGGCAGACATGATGAGCTGCATCGCCTGCTCGACCGTAATATCGAGTTCGATCACGTCGCTGCGCGGCACAAAAAAGAAGAAGCCCGTGGTTGGATTGGGCGTGCACGGCATGAAAGCAGCCACGTGCTCGGCCGCGGGCAGCCGCGCCGCGATATCCTCGCTCGGCGTTTGCGTCAAAAAGACCAGCGACCACATGCCCGGCGACGGAAATTCAACCAGACCCACGCGCCGGAAGCTCGACCCAGAACTGGAGAACAGCGTCTGAAAGATCTGTTTGCTGGTACGGTAGATAGGCCGCACGATCGGCATGCGGTTCAAGATGCTATCGCCGAGATCGACGAGCTTGCCGCCTATAAAATTTGCAGTCAGGAAGCCGAGCAGCGTCAATGCCACAAAGGCAATGATGAGGCCGAAGCCTGGAATATTGAGCGGTAGATGAGTCTCCGGGCGGTACGCTTCAGGAATAAGCGGCCGCACCAGTCCATCCACCCAGGTGACAAACCACCAGATAAGCCAAAGCGTGACGGCCACCGGACCGGCAACGATCAGACCTGTCAAAAAATAATTGCGAATGCGGCCGGCGACGCCAGGCCGTACTGGCTGCTCTTCGTTGAAGTGGTCGGCCGCGTCGGTCATTGGAGTGGATTACCACACTCTATACCGCGTCGCTTCGACTTTTATTCCACCGTCACCGACTTGGCGAGATTACGTGGTTGGTCGACGTCCGTGCCCATAATAACGGCAGTGTGGTAGGCGATAAGCTGCACGGGGACGGCATAGACCAGCGGCGCAACCGATTCGGGCACCGTAGGCAGCTTCAGGGTAAGCGGCGCCTTGCTTCCCGCGGCCGCGGCGCCCTTTTCGTCAGTCACCAGGATCAGGCGCCCGCCGCGCGCGGCCACCTCTTCCATGTTGGAAAACGTCTTTTCAAACACTCCGTCGTGCGGCGCGATGACGATTACGGGCATCTTCTCGTCGATCAGCGCGATCGGCCCATGTTTGAGCTCACCCGCCGCATAGCCTTCGGCGTGGATGTAGGAGATTTCCTTCAGCTTCAGCGCGCCTTCGAGCGCAAGCGGGAAGCTGGTGCCACGGCCCAGATAGAGCACGTCGCGGCATTTCGCGAGGGTCCGGGCCAATTCCTCGATCTTTGGCTCAAGCGCCAGCGCCTCGCTCATGTGACGCGGCACCTCGATCAGCGCGTGGATTAGTTTCTTCTCGTCTTCGCGTTTCAGTACGCCGCGGGCGCGGCCGGCCGCAATGGCCAGCGAGGCCAACGCTGCCAACTGACAGGTGAATGCCTTCGTCGAGGCGACGCCGATCTCGGGCCCCGCCAGAGTCGGCATGACGACGTCGCTTTCGCGCGCGATCGTGGAGGTCGGGACGTTGACGACAGACAGAACGTGCTGCTCGTGCTCGCGCGCGTAGCGCAGCGAGGCTAGCGTGTCGGCGGTCTCGCCCGATTGCGAAACAAAAATGGCGAGGTTGCCGGCGGCGAGCGGCGCCATCCGGTAACGAAATTCCGAAGCGATATCGACCTCAACCGGCAACTGGGCGAAGCGCTCGAACCAGTATTTCGCAACCATGCCAGCGTAATAAGCGGTGCCGCAGGCCGATATGGAGATACGATTGAGCTCGCGAAAGTCGAACGGCAGCTCCATCGGCAGCGCCACACGCTCGGCCGCCATGTCGATGTAATTTGCCAGGGTGTGGCCGACGACTTCGGGCTGCTCGTAAATCTCCTTCGCCATGAAGTGGCGGTGGTTGCCCTTGTCGATGAGCATCACGGACGCGCGCGATTCAATCACCTCGCGCTTTACGACGGCGCCCTTGGCGTTGTGAATCTCTGCGCTGTCGCGCGTGATGACGACCCAATCGCCGTCTTCCAGGTAGCTCACAGTATTGGTGAACGGCGCCAGCGCAATCGCGTCGGACCCGATGTACATGGCACCCTGGCCGAAGCCGACCGCCAGCGGCGAACCTTTGCGTGCCCCGATCAGCAGATCGTCCTCGCCGGCAAACAAGAAGGCGAGCGCGAATGCGCCGCGCAACCGCGGCAACGCTCGCTTGACAGCGTCGACCGGCGAAGCGCCCTGTTTCATTTCTTCGGTGACGAGATGGGCAATGACTTCGGTGTCGGTCTCTGTCGCGAATTTTGCGCCCTTGGCTTCCAGTTCGCGCCGCAGCTCGGCGAAATTCTCGATGATGCCGTTGTGGACGACCGCAAGCTTTTCGGTCGCGTGCGGGTGCGCGTTGTTCTCGGTTGGGCGGCCGTGGGTCGCCCAGCGGGTATGGCCGATGCCGATGTTGCCGGAAAGCGGCTCGCGCGCAAGGCGCACTTCGAGGTTTTTCAGCTTGCCTTCGGCGCGTCGCCGCGTGAGCACACCGTGTTCGAGCGTCGCTACGCCCGCTGAATCGTAGCCGCGATATTCGAGGCGCTTGAGCGCATCGATCAGCTGCGGCGCCGCTGGTTCACCCCCGATAATTCCGATAATGCCGCACATCCGTTTGGATGCTCCACCCAACAAGCCGTCGCCCGCTAACCTAATCGTTAATCGTTAAAGGCCCGCAATAAAATCAAATAAAGTTGCGCTTCGTGACACATCGATCGGTAAGCATCATCTGGCGCAGGCGGTGGGGCACCTAATCGTGCGAATGCACTTTTCTCTTGCCCATGGATTTAAGAGCCCGCAAGCGTGTCGCCCAACCTTCCTTAACCACCTGCCGCCCGCGCGCGAGCGCCAGTGAATCCGGCGGCACGTTGCCGGTAATGACCGACCCCGAACCCACGTAAGCTCCGTCGCCGATATCGACCGGCGCCACCAGCGCCGAGTTCGAACCGATAAAGGCGTTCTTCCCTATTGTAGTGCGATGCTTGGCGGCCCCGTCGTAGTTACAGGTGATGGTGCCGGCACCGATATTGGCTTCGGCGCCGACGAAGGAGTCGCCGATGTAGCTCAGGTGGTTGGCCTTGGCGCCGGCCTCGATCGTCGCCTCTTTGACCTCGACGAAATTGCCGATGCGCGAGCCTTCGCCGAGCTTAGTGCCCGGCCGCAGCCGCGCGAAAGGACCGACCGAAACGCCCTTGCCGACGTCCGCGCCGGCGAGATGCGAAAACGAATGGATGACTGCGCCATCCGCGACGCTGACCTTCTCGCCGAAGACGACGTAGGGCTCCACCACGACATCTTTGCCGAATTTCGTGTCGGCGGAGAGAAACACGGTTTCGGGCGCGACCAACGTGACGCCGGCGTCGAGCGCGGCCCGGCGTAAGCGCTGCTGCGCGGCCGCTTCAGCTTCGGCGAGTTCTTTCTTGGTGTTGATACCACGCACATCGTCCTCCTCGACTTCGACCGCGACGGCGGAAAGCTTCATGCCGCGTGCAATTTCGACCGCTTCAGTCAAATAATACTCGCCTTTGCGATTGTGATTGCCGATCGCCTCCAGGATGGTCAGCGCACTCTTTCCGGCAAGCGCCATCATCCCACCGTTGCAGAGATTGATCGCCCGTTCAGCTTCGCTCGCTTCGGCCTCTTCACGAATGGCAATGAGCTGCTCGCTCGCGGTGATCAGCCGTCCGTAGCCGGTGGGGTCCGAAGGACGAAACGCCAGAACCGCCACGGCCGCGCCATCGGCGAGCGGGGCGCGCAGCCGCTTGAGCGTTTCCGGCCGGATCAGCGGCGTGTCGCCATAAACAACAATAATGTCTTCGGGGTGCTGGGCGATGGCGGGTTTGGCGGCAAGAACCGCGTGCGCAGTTCCCTTGCGCTCGTGTTGCACGAAAGACGAGACGCCTGGCAAAACGCGCTCAGCCTCGGCTGCAACGGCATCCTGTTCCGGACCGACGACCACTGCCACGGAAGAGGTTTTTGCCCTGGCGACGGCTGTCAGGACGTGGGCTAGCAGCGAGCGCCCGGCAACCGTATGCAGCACCTTGGGCCGCGCCGAGCGCATACGAGTGCCCTCCCCGGCCGCAAGCACGATCGCAAGGCAGCTACGAGCCTCCATGGAACAAAGACCTCCGCGAGCCCTCATATCCGAGGCCACAGTCAATCGAAAGCCGCGCCGCCCGATTCACCGGCGGTGCAAAACGGTGGATGACGGGGGCATCCGCTTGGGGAAGCGTCCGCAAACGCCGAAAACTGCTATCTTTTTACCACCGATTCCTTGCCGAAAATCTTCGCCTTGGGAGCTTGTGGGTGTGGCGCAGTAGTGTGGCGGCCAAGAAGCAGCACGCAAAGGTCCCGCCGAAGCGGAAGGCGGCGAAAAAGCCGTTTGATTTTCAGCTTTTGCGGCGGATGGCGTTATGGAGCTTAGCGGCTGCCTGCGCGCTCGCGCTTGCCGTCCTCACCTCCAAAAGCGAAGCCGGCGCGGAACGCTTGGCCGCCGTGATGGCTTCGCTTCGCGGCGAGCAAGCCACACCACCCTTCGATGCACGGGTCGAAACCCGAAAACTTGGCAATGCCTTGCGCAGCTTGAGTTCGGACAACGACCAGCTCCGGTCTCGCCTTAGCGCTGCCGAGCGCCACGTGGATGCTGTTGAGCGCCACGTTAATCAAGTAGATGACGTGACCGGTTCACTTAAAAAGCAGATCGACGCGGTCAAAGCTGAGGCGGAGGCTCCGCGGCCGGCCGATACGCCGGCGGCGCCGACCACCCCCGCCGCTGGCACGGCCTCGCCGACGCCGTCACCATTCCCCGCACCACCCCCTTTACCGACACCGCCCCCCAAGGGTGTCCAGGCGCCGCTCCCGGCAAGACCGGTGGCGCCCGGCTCTTCTTCGTTGGAGACGCCGAAGCACGGGATTTGACGGCCAGCGGTCGGCGCTGCAATGAGTTGGTGGATGCGTCGCCCGCTTTTCCAGCCCACCGCCCGCCAGACGAATTGGCTGCTGGTCATCGGCTTCTTGGCCTTGGGCGAAGCGCTGTACATACGCTTTCTGGCTATTGAGAACCCCAACGTCGCGCTCGCCTGTCAGGCAGGCCTGAAAACCTGGCTCTGCTCATCGTGGGAGATGTCAGTGGTGCTATTCCGCCACGAGGTGTTCGGCATAGTCGCACTCGCCATCGCCTTGCTCAACCTGCTTCGGCCCTCGCTCGTGCTCGTCGCACTCACGCTCGCCGTGGCCAGTTTTGGTGTCGTGCTGCACAACGTCGATCTCTCGGCGCTTGCGGTCGGTCTATTCATTTTAAGTCTGGCGCGTCCCGCGCCCGCGCCAGAATAAACGCCAAGCAAAGCTGAACGGCGCAGAACCACACGGCTTGCCAATTGGCGAAGCTCTCATTGAGCACAATATAGATCGCCGATAGCGCGAGAACGCAGGCAGCGACCCGTTCCGCCACCGCGCGCGCGCCGAGCTGCCGCGGCGCGGAGAAAAACAAAACCAGGAAAGGCACGATAGCCGCCGTGAAGGGCGCGAAATCGATGTCACGGTCGCGAGGATCAAACACCAGACCGAGCGCCGCCTGGATGGCGAACAGAACGACCGCGATAAACGTGAGACCGAGTACCAACGTCAGCGCGGGCCGTGATTCGCCGCGACGGCCAAGCAATGCGGCGAAGGCTGGTAGCGGCCGGTTCAACGCACATGCGACGGCGCAGACGATGGGCGCAACTGCGGCAACGGCCGCGAACGAAAGCAAACGCAGCCAGCCAACCGCCGTGTAACTCTCTACGGGGATCGTCTCGAGGGTCCAGCCAAAGAGCACTGCTGGAAGAAACGTGAGCGCCGCGATCCGCCACCACAACAATTGTGGAGGAGCCGACTTCTTGCGGGCAGCCATGAAGGCAGCGCCGAACGAAAAAGCCGCCAGCAATATCCCGGCTAGACCCTGCATTCGCCAGGCGGGGTGATCGGAAACGCCGCCGCCCGCGAGGTTGAATTTCGGTTGCCCGGTGGCGCGGCTGAAAATCCCCCATTCGCCGCCGACCGATCCTTCGAGCCAACGCTTCCAAGGTTGGTTGAAGGCCTCAACAACGTTGACACGGAAATTGTCACGCTGCGCTAGCGCCAATGTCTGTTCGATGGCGAGCGCCTGGTTTGAAGGCGATGGCCTGGCGTCCTCGCGCATGCGGCCGGCGCTTGGCCAGCCGAATTCGCCGATGAGGATCTCCTTGTTCGGAAACGCCGCGGCGATCCTGTTGTGGATGCTCACCACGTGCGCGGGTGCATTCGCCGCCGGAATTGGGAAATCCTCCCAGTACGGCAGAATGTGAATGGTCACAAAGTCGACCGCGCTGGCCACGTCCGGATAGCGCAGCCAAAACTCCCAGACGTCCGCATAGGTGACGGCCTCCGGCACCTGGGATTTTACCTCGTGAATGGTGCTTATCAGGTTGGTCGCGGTCATTTCGCCGCGGAGCAGCACTTCGTTACCGACAACGATCGCGGCGACGACGTCGGGAAATTGGTTCGCGAGCTTGATGGTCATGGCGACTTGCGCCCGGTTCTTTTCCGGGTCGCTGGATAGCCACAGCCCCTCCAAGACTTTGAGGTGGTACTTCCGGGCGCTGGTCAGGACGCTTTCGATACCATCTTTAGTCGAATAGGTGCGGACGCAATTGCTGTAGTTGGAGAGCAACGCCAGATCTCTGTCGATCTCCTCCGGATAGACCTTGGTGCCCTCGACGAGCGGGTCCTGGCCATTCTGGTACGGCACGTAGGAGACGCAGTAGAGCTTTCCGCCCCCCGCCAATGGCGAAGGCGGCAGTACGACCGGCAAGCCGAGCCACCACCAGACGGCGCCGATCGCAAGCGCCGTCACAACAAACAGCGCCAGCGCCGGACCAATCGCGAGTTCATTTTCGGGTCGAGACACCGTCTCGGATTAACCTTGGCGGCGTGCTGTGCCAAGCGGCGGTGAATAGAGTGTGAGTGAAGTTTAACGCATGCTGGACAAATCAATGAAGTTAGGTTGTGTTTCCGTTGGCCACGCCAGCAATGGCCCGCCCCAATGGTGGCATAATTTGGTGGCCCAGGAGACGTCCCAGCTACCGGCCATCGCGGCCCAACCAAGTCGAACCAATGCCCCATCGCGTGCTGAGCGCCGCCAGCGGTTTATTCGCGGCGATTTGGCTTCTGGCCGCCACTCTGGCCCTGTCGACCTCCCCATCCTTCGCCCAAACCCCCGATGGGAAGCCCGCAGATAAACCGACTCCGCCCAGCCAAGACCAGTTTCACAGGCTCGACGAATATTCCGAAGCCCAGCGCATGATCGCCGGCCCGGCCGGCAACCCCGAATGCGTCTGGCTAGGGCGCCGCGTCGTGAGCCTGCTGTGGCGGGACGACATCGAAACCGCTTTTCGCCACCTCGATCTGTATGATCGATTCGGCTGCCCGGCAGGCCATATCCAGGCAAGCTTCCGCTGCCTGATTCTCCATGCCAGCACCATCGACCCCAAGGCTAACGACAGCCTGAACGGGCGGATTCAAGCCTGCTGGATTAACCCGACTCAGCCGGCTCCGCCTCCCCCAGCGCCGTCCGCTGCCACTCCTCCGCCGACTACGAACCATTAGCTGCATTTGACGGCTAAGCATTAGCCACGTTTGCCTTTGCGGCTGGATGTAAGCCTAAAAGCTTCTCACAATTCTGTTTGTTGTCTTGAATTTGCCATGCCTGCGCGCTACCTCAGTCGCGCCGTTCGCAAGGGAGCCTTACCCTCCTTACGACCATCGTCGAACCTCGGGGACAGGTTCGGGCCCGTGCCTCTTTGCCCCGCCGTGGTTGAAAAAATCTATGCGCACCGTCGCTGCTGTGCTCGCGCTCGTGTTGTGCGTGCATGCCGGCCTGTGGGCTTTCCTGCGAACTGGAGCCTCGGCTCCTGATTTCAACGGCCAACTTGCCAGCGTTTCGTACGCTCCGCCTCCGAGTCTGCCGAATCCCTACGCTGACGAAGACCAGGCGATCGGCAACCAGATCCGCTCGGATCTCATGGCCGCCGGGGCCAGCTGCCCTGTATCGGTTGCTGGGAACGCCGAGGATTTAAAAGCGGCCGGGCAGAACACCGCCGAAAAACAGGCGGCCGTGGACCAGGCTGCCGCGCGTATCCGCGCCGATCTCAAGGCCATAGCGCCCCACGCCCGAGCGATTCGAACCTATTCGTCGAGCGGCGTTGCCCGACTGATTCCCCCGATCGCGAACGAATTTGGCCTAAAGGTCACCGTCGGCGCGTGGGTCGGCAAAAACGTCACCTGCGACGACAAGGTCAGCAACCAGCGGGAGATTCGCGCGGCGCTCGATCTCGCCCGGCGAAACAGCAACGTTAACGCGGTCGTGATCGGTAACGAGACGATTTACCGTGGCGACCTGACTATCGATCAATTGATCGGACTCATCAAGGACGCCAAGCAATCGAGCCCCGTCCCGGTCACCACCGGTGAAATCGGCTCGGTTTGGCTTGAGCATCCCGAACTGGCCTCATCGGTCGACTTCGTCGCCGCGCACGTGCTGCCCTATTGGAATGGCATCGCGGCGCCCCAAGCGGTCGATCACGCCATCGAGTTCTACGACATGCTGCGCCGGCAACTGCCCGGCAAGCGGATCGTGATCGCCGAGTTCGGCTGGCCGAGCG
Organism: Xanthobacteraceae bacterium; assembly: GCA_030039655.1. Next base: position 11,982 of record JASHVC010000736.1, read on the forward strand.
CCGGGTACAATTTCCAGGCCGCTAACCCTGGCCGAGTCGAGCAGGCGACCGTGCTGCGCGACTTCGCGCGCCGCGCCCAAGCTTACGGCATCGATTACAATATCGTGGAAGCGATCGACCAGCCCTGGAAAACGTCAGAAGGCGGTGTCGGCCCTTACTGGGGTATTTTTGACGCTTCGCTGCAGCCTAAGTTCCCGTGGACCGGAATCATTGGCGACCCTGACTACATCAAACACGCCAGCC
>JASHVC010000737.1 GCA_030039655.1 Xanthobacteraceae bacterium
CGGCGGCACGTTCGGCGCCGCAAGCTCCCATCGCCAAACCTCGCTCCAGGCGCCAGCGGATTTCAGCGCCACCGGACCGTGGCAATAGCTCGCCTCATCGGCGGCCATCAGACGATCATTGATGACGGCACGGCCGTGCCGCACGTAAAGCAGACGATGCGCGGACGGCAGCGGGGACACGGTCGCGCCCTGAGCACCGATCTGATCGTGATAGAAGTTCAGCGAAAACGGCATGCGGGGTGTGCCGAACTCAGGCGTTCGTATCGATCCTATCGTCCGGCATGTATTGCTCGTGCCACAGCGCGTTGAGAATGCCGCAGCCGCAAGCAAAACCGACACCGAGAACCCAGGTGAAGTACCACATGGCGTGCCCTCAATAGAGACTGTGTGAGTCTTTCTCGACCATGCTCGCTGTGATCATACCGTGGAGCGCCCGGAAAGCGATGGCGGTGTAGACGAGCACAATAGGGAGGAAAATCAGCGTCACCACGAGCATCACGAATAGCGTCAGGCGGCTCGACGAGGCGTCCCACACCGTCAGGCTCGCCGCCGGCGCGATGTCCGACGGCATGAGGAAGGGAAACATGCTCAAACCCGCCGTGGCGATGATTCCAAGTATCCCCACGGCGCTCGCAACGAACGCTAAAACCCGGCGCTCAGCGCTGGTGAAGGAGAGCGCGAGCAATGGTCCAACGAAACCGAGCACAGGCGCAATCATCATCCAGGGATGCGCCCCGTAATTGGCAAACCAGCGGCCTGGCTCGCGGACCACTGATTTCAGGAGTGGATTCGACGGGCCGTCCGGCACGACGGCGCTGACGATCGCATAGCCATCGATGCCGCGCCAAACCCACAAACCCGCCAGCGCAAACAGCGCCACGGTGACAATCGCGCCGATCATGGCGAAGCGGCGAGCGCGCGCTTGCACGATGCTGTCGGTTCGCAAGGTGAGATAGATGGCGCCATGGGTGGCGAGCATCGCGGCGGAGACCAGGCCGCAGAGCAGACCGAACGGATTGAGCAGTTCCCACAATCCGCTGCCCTCATAAAAAATGCGCAAATCGTCATCCATGCGGAGCGGCACGCCCTGTAAGAGATTGCCGAATGCGACGCCGAACACCACGCTCGGCACCAGGCCGCCGGCAAACAAAGCGTAGTCCCAGAACGCGCGCCAAGGCGCGTCTGCGAATTTGTCGCGGAAGTCGAACCCCACGGGCCGCAGGATCAGAGTTAGCAGCACCAGGAACATCGCAATATAAAAGCCCGAAAAGGCGGCCGCGTAGAGCGGCGGCCAAGCCGCAAAGATCGCGCCGGCACCGAGAATGAGCCACACCTGATTGCCTTCCCAATGTGGGCCGATGGCGTTGATCGTGACACGGCGCTCGGTGTCGTCTCGGGCCACAAAGGGCAACAACATCGCCACGCCGAGGTCGTAGCCATCCATGATGGCGAAGCCGATCAGCAGCACACCGAGTAACAACCACCAGATGATGCGGAGAGTGCCGTAATCGAGCGGGATCGACATGCCGGCCCCCTACTCCGCAGGCACGGCCGATGGCGCCAATGTGGGCGCCGGCGTGTGCAAGCCTAAAGCGTCTACAGGGCCCATGCGGATGTATTTGCGCATCAGAATGATGTCGACGACAAGCAGCACCGAATAGAACAGGACAAAACCGCATAGAGTGAAGAGCACCTGCGCGGCCGACACTGACGAGGCAGCGAGGAACGTCGGCAAGACGCCATCGATCGCCCAGGGCTGACGGCCGTTCTCGGCGACGATCCAACCCAACTCCACGGCGATCCACGGCAACGGCAGCGACCACAACCCGATCTGGAACAGCCAGCGGCGCGAAAAGTTGCGCCACGATACGTTCCAGAACAGCACGGCGAAAAGCGCGATGAAGTAGAAGCCGAGCCCCACCATGATGCGGAAGCTCCAGAACAACGTACCGACATTGGGAATCGTATCGGCAGCGGCTTTGGCGATGGTCGGTGCATCGGCCGTGCGCGGATCGGCAACGTAGCGCTTGAGCAGGAGCGCATAGCCCAGATCGGCGGCATGTTCGCGCACGACCGCGGCGGCCTGGGGGTTATTGTGATTGGTCCTGAGCGTTTCGAGCGCATCGTAGGCAATAAGCCCGTTGCGGATTCGGGTCTGCGCCCTCGCCACAAGCTCGTTGATCCCCGGTATCCGCTCGTCGAAGGAGCGCGTAGCGATGATGCCGAGCACCCACGGAATCCTGATCGGGTAATCGATGGTGTGATGGGCTGTGTCCGGAATGCCAACGAGGTTGAAACCTGCGGGCGCCGGTTCGGTGTCCCACATGTCCTCGATGGCGGCGAGTTTCATCTTTTGGTTTTCCGAAACCGTGTAGCCGCTTTCGTCGCCGAGCACGACCACACAGAATGCCGACGCGAGGCCGAAGGCCGAGGCGACGACGATCGAGCGCTTGGCGAAGGCCTGGAAGCGGCCGGAGAGCAGATAGTAGGAAGAGATGGCCACGACGAACATCGAGCCGGTCACATAGCCGGCCCCGACCGTGTGCACGAACTTCGCCTGCGCCACCGGATTGAAGATCAGGTCCCAAAACGAGGTCAGCTCCATGCGCATGGTGTCGGGATTGAACACAGCGCCGACCGGGTGCTGCATCCAGCCGTTCGCGATCAATATCCATAGTGCAGATAGATTGGAGCCGATGGCGACCAGCCAGGTAACCGTGAGATGGCCGAGTTTGGGCAACCGGTCCCAGCCGAAGAAGAACAGGCCCACAAAGGTCGATTCCAGAAAGAAGGCCATCAGGCCTTCCATCGCCAGCGGTGCGCCGAAAATGTCGCCAACATAGTGGGAGAAATAGGCCCAGTTGGTGCCGAACTGGAATTCCATGGTGATGCCGGT
>JASHVC010000738.1 GCA_030039655.1 Xanthobacteraceae bacterium
CCGTAGGCGGCCGCGATCGGCATCGGCTTGCCCATCTTCCACCACTTCTCGCGGTCGAGGGTGGCGTCTTTGCCGGGCGAGGTGTAGACGCCGATCTCGCGCGGCCCCTTGATCATCATGCGGTAAGTGCCGACGTTGACGCGGCCCGTCTCCGGGCATTGCGTGACCACCGCATCGCCGGTGCCAAGATAGAGCCCGCCGTCGAGCGGCCACATGCGCTGCGCCGGAAATTGCCGGATATCGATCTTGTCGCCGGTGATGACATTCTGATTGCAGATCGCGGTTTCGGCCGGCACCTCGCGCGGTTTCATGGTGCGGCCCATCTTGCGCTGCAGCGCCTGCACCGCCTTGAGCGGGTGATCCACCGGCTCCTCACCGATCATCAGGCAAAAGCGCGACAGGTTGCAGCCGATCATGTTGTAGAGCGCGCGATGGCCCGGATGCCCCTTGATGTTCTCGAATAAGAGCGCCGGACTCTTCTCGCTGCCCACCAGGTAGGTGATGGTCGCGGCTTCGAGGTCGGGATCGACCTCCGCGGTGATGCGCTTGAGTTCGCCCATGGCGTCAACCTTGGCGAGCCATTCGTCGAGATCGCTGGAGTTCGGGCTCCTGTTCGGCGCGGCCTTGGCTTCGCTCGACGCTGCCTGCTTTTCCGGTGCTACCGATACGCTCATGTCCATGAATGCTTTCTCACACATAGCCGTGACATCGCCCGATCATAGTTTGGCCGCGACAACTTATCGACAGCAATTACCGCGACGGAGTTGTCCGTCGCATTGGTTGCCCGGATGAGGCGCGACAGCCTCCTAGGTTATGGCCGGAGGCGCCGTTGCCCGCAGCGAGGCCATCTCGGACATCGGCCGCAGCCACGCCGCGAGGTTGGGACGTCCATCGGTCAGCTCCCCCAAGCCGCGCGCCCGCGCCACTTCCAGGCCTACGGCGAGAATCAGATGGAGCATGCGAGGCCGCTCCTGAAGCAGCGGCTGCTTCACCTCGGCCTCAAAAAAATCCGCCAGGCGTCCGGCGCGGGCAACCTCGTGAGCAAGCAAAGTCGGCGATCGCTCATTTTCAGGCCGGTTCATCTCGCGAATCCAGACTGCAACGCCTTCGCATAAACCGCGTGCTACAGCCTCGAGCCGCCGGTATGGCCAATCCGAGTCCCGTGCTTGGTGGAAACGGGGTTTGCCGTCCACGCTGTCGAGATATGCGCAGATCACTTGACTGTCCTCGAATCCGACGCCGATATCATCGACGAGGTAGGGCACACGGCCGGAGGGATTGATCTGATAATAAGGGCTATTGGCTGTTCGCGTTTTGGCTTCGAGAATTTCGACTCGCTCGCTCAGCCTCTTCTCGACGACCAGAATACGAGCCAGTCGCGCATAAGGGGAAACGTAGGTGATGTAGAGCTGCATGGCTCTGCGCCGATTGTTAAGCAAAGCGCGGGAACAGCCGCGCTGCGTTGCCACGCTGGATCAATTTGAGATCGGAGTCGCCGAGGCCGAGCTGAGTTATGCCTTTGGAGATCGCGACGGCGGAACCGAATGGCTCGTCCGAACCATAGGTGAGCTGCGTGATCGGCCAGAGCTTGAGCACCCCCGCCATCGCGGCCGGCGCCGAGCCGACGCTGGCGAGATCATAATAGTGCCGCTTCAGCTCGTATTCGAGGCCGCGCGGCAACGCGCTCTTGCTCTGCTCTGGCTTGAGCCTCGCGGCCGCGCCGGCGAGCCGCTGCATCACCGAAGGCAACACGCCGCCCCCGTGGGAAAAGAGGAAGGTCACATCGGGGCATCGCGCCATGGTGCCTGTCAGCGCGAGGCTCGCGACTGTGCGTGCCGTATCGGTCGGGTACTCGATGATCGCAGCATTGAGGCCAGGAAAGACATTGCCGCAGCACGACATCGTCGGATGAACGAACACCTTGGTCTTACGCAGGTTGAGCGCGTCGAACACGGCTGCGAACGCGGCGTCGCCGAGCAGCTTGCCGTCATAGCTGGTCATCAATCCGATGCCGTCGAGTTTGAGCGTGTCGAGCGCGTATTCGATCTCCTTGAGGCTGCCTTCGGTGTCCGGCAGCGGGATTGCGGCGAACATGCCGAAGCGGCCGGGATAATCCTTGATCATCTGCGCGCCGAACTCGTTACAGATGCGGGCGCGGGTGCGGGCGGAATCCTTGCCGTCGTCGAACCACACTCCAGGAGTGGTCATCGACACGATGGAGGTGGCAATGCCGGCTTTGTCCATCTGCTCGATCGAATGTTGCGGCGTCCAGCTCGTATAGGCCGACGCTGGCAGCGCGGCGGAATCCCTCAGCAGGCGATCTAGATTGGGCGCAACGTATTTCGGCGGGTAAATGTGGTGGTGAGTATCAATGATGCGTGGCCCGCCACTTTGCGCAAACGCACGGCGGCCAAACACCGCTGTAGCCGCCAGCAACGCCAGCGCTCCGCGCCGCGAGGTTCCGCAGCAGAGGCAGTTCATCGCATTCCTCCCATCGAACGTAGGCGTTTCACGCGCGCCCGCTTGGGGTGCAGCATAGTTTGGCCAGCAGACGATATCGACAGTGATTCCCCATTGGCGCTGAGCTAAAGCCGTGCCAGCATTGAGGCAAACGGAGAATACTGCTTATGCCGACGAATCCGATGGGCGGTGGCCAGATCGGCCGCTCGATACCGCGCCTGGAGGCCCGCGAAAAAGTCACCGGCCGCGCCGAGTACACCCATTTGATGCGGCTGCCCGGCATGCTGCACGGAAAAGTGTTCCGTAGCACGGTGGCGCACGGCCGCATCAAATCCGTCGATGTGAGCGAAGCGCGGAAAATGCCCGGCGTCTTCCGCGTGATCACGATCGATGACGTGCGCAAGGTTATTCCTGATCCCTATTATGGGCCGGCCTTCCACGACCAGCCAATTCTGGCGGACGAAAAGGTCCGCTTTGTTGGCGAGCCGGTGGCGGTGGTGCTCGCGGCCGATCCGCACGTGGCGGAAGCCGCAACGCATACCATCGTTGCGGAATATGAGGAGCTTGAGCCAATCTACGACGAAGTCGAAGCGATGACCTCGTCGGCGCACGTTCACGATCAGCTCAAGCCGGCCGGCAGCTTCGCCGATCTTAAGGACCTCAAGGGAATCAAAGATACCAATCTCGCGCTCCAGGCCAAAACCCGGCGCGGCGACGTCGACAAGGTCTTCGCCGAATCCCAGCAGGTTTTCGAACACGAGTTCCGTACGCAAAAATGCTTGCACGTACCGTTCGAGCCGTTCGCCTCGATCGCCGACTACAAGGATTCCGGTCTGACCATCTACAGCGGCGCGCAGGGACCGTCCTTCGTGCGATCGGAAATCGCGCGGCTGCTGGGCTGGCCGGAGAACAAGGTGCGCATCAAAGTGCCGTATCTCGGCGGCGGTTATGGCGGCAAACTTTATATCAAGCTGGAAGCGCTGGTGACGGCGTGCTCGATGGTCGCGCGGCGGCCGGTCAAGATCGCGCTTACCATGGAAGAGCAGTTTTATCAGATCACCAAGCATCCGGCGACGGTGCGCATCAAGTCCGCCGTCGACAAAACTGGCCGCATCACGGCGCGCAAATGCGAGGTGTACTGGAACGGCGGCGCGTATGCGGACATCGGTCCGCGCGTCACGCACAAATCGGGATTCACGGCCGGCGGCCCCTACGACATCGAGAATATCTCGATCGACTCCTACGCCATGTACACCAACATGACGCCGGCCGGCGCGCTGCGTGGCTTCGGCATGCCGCAGCTCACTTTCGCGTATGAGAGCCACACCGATATGGTGGCGCGCGCGCTGAAAATCGATCCGCTCGAGTTCCGTCGTAAGAACGTGTTGCGCAACGGCCGTCCGCAGGCGACCGGCACGATTCTGAAGGACGCGGCGCTGGAAGCGGTGCTCGAACACGTCGCCGACCGCATGCGCTGGTCGGACAAATTCGATCGCGGCAACGGCACGGTCAAGCGCGGCCGCGGGATCGCCTTCGCGTTGAAGGCCTGCGTTTCGCCGACCACGTCTGTCGCGATCGTCAATGTCGGCGCCGACGGCAGCCCTACCCTTTACATTTCAACCGTCGACATGGGGCAAGGCTCCGATACCGCCATGGCGCAGATTGTTGGTGAAGTGCTCAACGTGCCTGCGGAATCGGTGCGCGTCATCGCCCGCGACACAGACATCACGCCCTACGACATGGGCACGCTCGGCTCGCGCTCCATGTTCCATATGGGACATGCGGTGCGGCTGGCCTCCGAGGACGCTCGACAAAAGATCGACGCGCTGCGGCGCGAAGTCGGCGAGCCGGAAGGGAGCAACACACCCGTCTCGGGCCTGTTCGTGAAGAAATACGGCATGAAGGCCGGCAACATCGTCGGCAGCGGCAGTTACAAGCCCGAGCATGTCATGCCCGATCATGACACCGGGGCGTCGCCCGCGATCACGCCGTTCTGGATGGTAGCGGCGGCCGGCGTCGAGGTCGAAATCGACACCGAGACCGGCCGCGTCCACGTCGCCAAGCTCGTCAACGCCGTCGATTGCGGCACACCGGTGAACCCGCGCATCGTCGAGACACAAATCTCCGGCGC
>JASHVC010000739.1 GCA_030039655.1 Xanthobacteraceae bacterium
GTAGTCCTCGAATCGCGCAAGCTGCCCGGCAAGGTCACCGCCGGACCCGCGACCGGGGTCAATCCCAAGGACTACGATCTCGTCGGCCTGTGCATGCAGGAGCCGCAATACCGCTCGCCCGGCGTGCGCGATCTGCTGGATGCGGTCGCCAAGTCGCGGGTGCCGTGCATGTCGATCATGAACATGCCGCCTCTGCCCTACGTGAAGCGCATTCCCGGCCTCGACTACAAGGCGCTGGAGGCCGCCTACACCGATCCGCGCGTCTGGGATTCGTTCGATCCGCGGACCATCACGCTCAACAGCCCCGACCCGCAGGCCATCCGGCCGCCGGAAGGCCGCGCCAACGAGCTCCTGGTCACGCTGCCGACCAACTTCAAATGCGCACGCTTCGACGACGACAAGAGCACGGCGATCCTGCGCCAGCTCGAGAAGGACGTAGACGCCGCGCGCTTCGACACGCCCGAAGGCAAGATCGAGTTGCCGGTCAAGCTCAAGATCTATGATTCGATCTTCGTGCCGCTCGCCAAGTGGTCGATGCTGCTCGCCGGCAATTACCGCTGCGTCACCAAGGACGGCATGCGCACCGCGCAAGAGGCGGTGTGGAGCGACATCGATACCTCGCGCGCGGTCTACAACTTCGTGTTCGACCTGTGCGTCAAGCTCGGCGCCAAGCCTGAAGATCTAGTCCCGTTCGAGAAATACGCCGCGGCGGCACAATCGCTGACCCGGCCTGCTTCGGCGGCGCGCGCCCTGCAGAACGGGGCGCCCTTCATCGAACGCGCTGACAAGCTGGTGCAGCTCATCGCCCGGCAGAAGGGCCTGAGCAATGCGGCGATCGACGCGCAGGTGGCGCTGGTCGACTCGCGCCTCGAGGCCAATCGCAAGAAAGCGGCGGCGGCTTAATCCGCTGTCGGCTAGTTCACTTCCACGTCTTCCCAGAAGCCGAAGCGGTCGGCGACCTGCTGCATCTTCGGCTGCGGCGCCTCGTAGGACCACGCCGCACGGGCGTGGCGCTTGCCGTCGACGACGACATCATAGAACTGCACGCCGTGCGGACAGGTGCGGTCGCTCTCGGTCTTCTCCGTCTTCTCCAGCCAGTCCATGCGCACCGCGGCGCGGGGGAAATATTGGTAGCCCTGAGCCTCGACGATGTCGTTGCTCTGGGCCACGACGTGACCGTCTACGGTTGCGCGCATGATTTTCGTCTCCCATCAGCTGCGGCGCCAGCGTGCCGCTTTCATCTGCGGAAGATAGTGGCTTGCCACAGCTTCGGCGAGAGCCGCTGAGCGCATGGCAGCGCCGGCCCGATGAGGCGCTGCCAAAATCACGCGACAGCAAGTTGCGTCTGCCACAGAATCACCCGATTTCCACAAGCGGCCGCAAATCCGCTTGACGCCCGGCATGGCGCTGCGGCTTCATCTCCAGGTACCCAGCCGCGTACCGTTCGCTCAACCGACCTGCTCACCCTTCTGGAGACGACGATGCTCCGGCTCCGCTGGCATTTTGCCTGCTGCTTCGTGCTCGCCTTCCTCGCCGTCTCGTTCCTCTCGGCCACCGCGAGCGAGACGTTCCCGTTCGGCAGCGCGCTATTCCTGGATTCGCCGCCGCTTCCCGGTTCCAAGCGCATCCCGATGATCGAGATTCAGGAGAACGGCAACGCGGCGTTCAATTTATGGTGCGCCAGCGTGAGCGGCTCCGCCAATGTCGCCCCCGGTACGATCACCATCACGCCGACGGCCAAGACCTCGTCCGTACAATGCACGCCGGACCGGTTCACACGTGACGCCAGCCTGCTCACCGCGCTGACGCAGGTGACGAGCTGGCAGCGCCACGGCGACGTGATCGATTTCATCGGCGCCACCAATCTCCGCTTCCGCGTCGCGACGAACTGAACGCTTCACCAAGCGCCTGTCGTTCTCGCGATGCGATCGCATCCGAGTCTTGCAACGAACGGCACGAAAGCTTTCGCCTCCAAATAAGTGAAGGGAGGCGGAGCGCCGACAGGCGCATCGTCCAAGTATGTCCGCGCCACACATTCGCGTGTTACCACGCGAACATGCTCCGGGCGCGGTTGCGCGCCACACTCTCAGATGTTGCCACCCGAAAGTGCTGCGGGCGCGCTCGCCTCTCGGCGCTCCGCCAGCGGTACTCGCCGCGCAAATTAATGCCACGGCTCAGCCCAGGCCGCGCTTCATGCGAACGGGAGGATGCGGGCGTTACCCGCACCATCGAACGCACCCACAGCGATGCACCTCGCGCACCGGTCATAGTGCCGGCAGGGTCGATGCCCGGACCGCCCGGGAGCAGTTTGCGAGACTGCCCGCAGGAACCGCACTCGCCCCACTTTCAGGATCGCATCTAGAAAGCGCCCTTCACCGAGCGAGATTCAACGATCAAACGGTATCTCACAAAAGGACGAGTGTCAAGTAATCAGTCCCCGTTGGAGCGACTAAATATTTCAACAAGAGTTGAAATGTTTCTTGACCTCGCGAGCCTATTTCTATATTCGTTGAATTATGGAAACATCAGATGCTGTCGCGGCCTTGGCTGCGCTCGCTCAAGACAATCGTCTCGACGTCTTCCGTCTGCTGGTTCAGGCCG
>JASHVC010000740.1 GCA_030039655.1 Xanthobacteraceae bacterium
TCCAAGTCGGGCGACATGTTTCCCCACATGGTCGAGTTCGTCGGTAAACATATCAAGAAGGCATGATCCCGGCGCCGACGATCAAATTGTTCGAAGCTGATGCCTATCTGACCAAGGCGGAGGGTCGTGTCGTGTCTGCCTCGGACGAAGGTATCCGGCTCGACCAGACCTTGTTCTACGCGGAGAGCGGCGGCCAACCGGGCGACTGCGGCTTGCTGACGCGCGACGACGGCGAAGTTATGGAGATCACGAACGCAACTTACGCGCCCGGCCGAATTACCATCCTCCACACGCCCAAATCAGGACCGCCGCGTTTGTCGGAAGGCCAGTCGGTCAAGATGAAGATCGACTGGGAGCGACGCTTTCGTCATATGCAGATGCATACCTGCTTGCACATTCTATGTAGCTTGGTCGATGCGCCGGTCACCGGATGTGCCATCCATACCGATCATGCGCGCATCGACTTCGATCTCGAAGAAAACACCCTCGACAAAGTCGCGCTAACGGAACGGATCAACGAGATCATTAAACGCGACGTGCCGGTCCAAGTGGAGCACTGGCCAATCAGCGAAGTCCGTGCCAGGCCTGGATTGGTGCGAACCGCCATGGTGGCGCCGCCGGAGACCGGCGATACCATGCGTATCGTCCAGATCCGCGGCGTGGATATTCAACCCTGCGGCGGCACTCACGTGCGCTCCACGGCCGAAATCGGCAAGGTGTTTGTGCGCAAGATCGAAAAGAAGAGCCGCCGCAACAGGCGCGTCACGGTGGCATTTGGTGAGCCGCCGGCCGGCTGAAACCATTTCCGGCTTCGCGGTATAGTGCGTACGCGTGCTTGATGGAGTGATCGGATGAGCGATTGCCTGCACTGTGACATTAACGAGCTGGTACGCGAGCGTATCGAAGGACAAGAGAACGTCGACCTCGGCGACATGGTGGCGCGGGTCGCCGAAAGCCTTGCCGAACTGATCATGCTCGGGCCCAAGGAGCAGTGGGCCGCACTCATGGCTGAAGCAGTCCGCCATCTTGGACAAACCATGCTGGAAGATATTGAAGGGATCGAGACCAGCACTGCCCATTAGATTGAGCGAGAGAATGCAGCATCGCTACGCCCGTTGTTTTATTTTCGGCCGGGCGTGAAAATGACAACGCGGAGTTCGCTGGTGTTGTCGGGCGCGACGCCCAGAACCGTTGCCCGATTAGCCGTCTTGTCGTCCATTCCGCAAAACGCGACGATAGCGTCGCCTTGCGGCTTCTGCACTGAAAGGCTTGGTGCCGGGTCGTCGGCCCAATGAGCCGGTCCGTCGACCGCCAGCGACAAGTCGGTCACTTTCCAGACGCCGCCACTCTTCAAACGTGATTGCAGCGTGCTGAGAACTTGAGGCGGCAAGCAAACATCGTCTTTCATGTCGTTAAGGTCGTCCTGGTCGCCTTTGACCAGCCGGTATTCAGCCTTGACCGGGGTAAATTTGATAACGATTGGCACCGGCTTGGCCGACGGTAAAGTCTGCCGCCAGCTGAGAACACTATCGAGCGTCCAATCGGCGCCAAGCGGCGCCTTGGGTTGATCGGGATCGCGCGGCGAAACGATGCCGAGCGCGGCCAGGCGGTTGAGCGTCTCCGGCGGCAGCGCCGCCAGAGCTTTGTCGGTTTCGGTACCGAACGGCATCAGCGGCAGACGCTCGGCCGTGATCTCGGCCGTGCGGTCAAGGCCGAGCGCGTAGGCGTGGACTTCCGCCTTCGGTGTGACCGGATCGCCGGCGGCAGTGATGGCCAGGCCGACCGGGTTTTCTGGATTATTCGACGCGAGCACCCAGGTTTGGCTGCCGTCGGCACTCGCCCGCAATTCCGGCATCGACACCGAAGCGGTGAGGCTGAGCTCCCGCGTGCCTGCATTTTTGAGCAGGTAGGAATAGACCACGCTGTCATTGCTGACGCTGATGTCTATGCCGTCGACCTCAAGATCGGCGGACGAGCCGATCTGCAAGGCGCCGACAACCAGCGCCGATTGTTCGGGGGGCTTCGGCGGATCGGGGGCGTTAGCGGGAGCAGCCGGGGTCTGCGCGCTCACGGGTACGACCACCGCAAGCGTCGCAATGAGTACGATCGTCAGGCCAAAGCCCGAAATGCGCATTTCGTGATCCCGGCAATCCGTTTCTCACGTCATTCGCTTATGTTTGCAGAGTAGGGCGCGTTCAAGGCCGCGCCGCGGTCACACGTTCATTTGTTCTGCGTTTTGCGCCGCGGTTTGCTGGCCAGCGAGTCGCGTACAGCGTCGCTGACAATTTTCGGCAAATGCGCGCGTAACCCGGTTAATCCCTGGTCAAGCAAGTCAAGCCGGCCGTCGATGTGATGAAACTTTTGCTCGGCATTTGCCTGGAAGGTCAGCAGGTCCTTGTGCATGCCGCCGACCTGCTGGGTGAGGAATCCGAACGAGGCCTCAATGTCGCTGACCCGACGCTTCAAATCGCGAATCTCGGCCTCAACGTTTATGCTCATCAGAGAGTTGTAACACAACTTACAGTTCACTGCTAGGTTGAGACCCTGCAGTAATACGCCGCACACTTGCATTTACTGCATGACGCGCTCGCTCAAGCCAGCAGGTCGCTAAATTCCGGATGTTTGGCGAGATAGGCGCGCACGAATGGGCAGCGTGGCACGACTTTAAGGCCGCGCGCCCGCGCGATTTCGAGCACACCCGCGGTAAGTCGCGAGGCCAGGCCGAGGCCGCGCGCTTGGAGTGGCGTTTCGGTGTGATCGAGCGTGATCGCGCCATCGCCGAGTCGATAATTCATGTAGACGATTACGCCGTCCGCATCGAGTTCGAAGCGAGAGCGGGCGGTGTTATCGTGAACATCGGAGGGCATCGGCAATTATGCAAGGTCCTAGGGACTAATGAAGCAGAGCCAAACCAACGCAGTAACTGGCGATTTGATTCGCAGCGCTCAGACCGTCCTATGACTGCGTGTACTTGGCGAGCGCGGTGCCGAACGCTTCGAACAGCTTGCGATTGACCGGGTTGCGGTCGGCCTCGTGCTCGGCATGCCATTGCACGCCGAGCGCAAAACTTGGCGCGTCGGCGATGCGAATGGCCTCGATGGTGCCGTCCTCCGCAATGCCTTCGACGATGACGCGCTTGCCTGGCTCGAGGATGCCCTGGCCGTGCAGCGAGTTGACGCGGATGGTCTCGGCGCCGAGCAGCTTGGCGAACACGCCGCCCGGCGTCAGGCGCACGTCGTGGCGGTCGGCGAAAATGACGGCGAGATCAGGATGTAGTTCGC
>JASHVC010000741.1 GCA_030039655.1 Xanthobacteraceae bacterium
TGCCTTCAATCGGATATTTGATGTGCCAGAGCTGCCCTTTGGTTTCGACCTGCTGGACTTCAAGATCCGAGATCGCGGTCTTCAGCTTCGGGTCCCAATTGACGAGGCGCTTGTCTTTGTAGATCAGGCCTTCGCGATACAGCGTGACAAAGACTTTGAGCACCGCGCGCGACAACCCCTCGTCCATGGTGAAGCGCTCGCGCGACCAGTCGCACGACGCACCGAGGCGCTTGAGCTGCGAAATGATGGTGCCGCCGGACTCCGCCTTCCATTCCCACACGCGCTTGATGAACGCTTCGCGGCCCATGCGGCGGCTCGACTCCTGGCGCTCCATCAATTGCCGCTCGACCACCGCCTGCGTGGCGATGCCCGCGTGGTCGGTTCCGGGCTGCCAGAGCACATCCTTGCCGCGCATACGCTCAAAGCGGCAGACGATGTCCTGTAGCGTATTGTTGAGCGCATGCCCCATGTGCAGCGAGCCGGTGACGTTCGGCGGTGGGATGACGATGCAATAGGGTGGCGCCGCCGCGCGCTCGGGCCTGCCAGCGCGGAAGGCGCCGGCTGCCTCCCAGGCTGCGTAAATGCGGCCCTCTACCGCGGCGGGCTGGTACCTATTCTCGATCATGCGTATCGCTTTTGCGGCAACGCGGCTAAAAAGCCCGCCTCGCCGAGAGTGTCAACGTGTCCGCCTCATTAGCATCCCCCGCATCGCCGCCGCGCAAAACACCGATCCGCTCGATCATGCTGCTCGCTGTCGCGGGCTTTGCGGCACAGGCGCAAGTGCGCGTAACTGATTCGCTGTTGCCCCAAATCGCTTCCGATTTCCAAAGCACTGTAGGCGCGGCCGCCATGGTGGTGACGGCGTATGCGGTCGCCCATGGCTCGATCCAGCTCGTCATCGGCCCGATCGGCGACAAGCTCGGCAAGTACCGCACAGTGGCCATGATGTGCGCCATCGGCACCGTTCTGGTCGCGCTCTGCGGTATGGCGGGGTCGCTGCCGCAGCTTGCGCTGGCACGCTTTGCGACCGGCGCCGCCGCCGGGTGGGTCATCCCGATTTCGATGGCCTATGTGGGCGACGTAATCCCCTATGAGCGGCGGCAGCCGATATTGGGGCGCTACCTCACCGGGCAAATACTCGGCCAGCTCTCGGGCCAAGCCATGGGCGGCGTGCTCGGCGACCTCATGGGCTGGCGCAATGTCTTCTTCGTGCTCTCCACCGTGTTCGCAGCAGCGACGGCCGGACTCGTGTTTGAGCTCATCGCCAATCCACTAACCCGCGACCAGGACCATCCCAACGAAACCACGCGCGGCTTTATTGCCGACTATGCGGCGGTGCTCACGACGCCTTTCGCGCGCCTCGTCATCGTGACGGCTTTTATCGAGAACGTGTTTCTTTGGGGCGCCTTCGCGTTTATCGGCGCGTACCTGCACCAGCGCTTCAATCTCAGCTTCACCTTCATTGGTTTGAGCGTCGGCTGCTTCGGCGTCGGCGGGCTGATCTACGCAGGTCTAGTGAAGTTATTTGTATCCCGGCTGGGCCAGGTCGGTCTCGCCACGAGCGGGGGCTTCATCATCGCGGCCGGCTACATCACGATGGCCGCCACACCAGTCTGGTGGCTCGCGCCCGCAGCCACGATCGCCATTGGCCTCGGCTTCTATATGCTGCACAACACGCTGCAGACCAACGCCACCCAGATGACGCCGCAGGCACGCGGAACCGCTGTCGCGATCTTCTCGTCCGCAATCTTCATCGGCCAGACCACCGGCGTGTTCATCGGGTCTTTGCTGATCGACCACACGGGCGCCGCGCCGCTGTTTGTTGGAAGCGCCGTTGCATTACCCATTCTCGCGGTCTGGTTTGCGCGCCAATTAAAGCGGCCTCGCCAAGCCATCTCGTAGCGGAGTCCCTGCGGGGACTGTCGCCGCCGCCGCCATTGCGCCATAACTCCGCCATGGCGCAACAGAACGACGCCTCGCTGGTTGGACCGGCCGTGCGCACCGCGCCTCGGGCCGTCACACTCGACAATGTGACGGTCGCCTTCGGCCTGACTGACGGCAGCACCTTCACAGCTGTAGATGGTGCGTCACTTGCGGTGGCCGCCGGCGAGTTCGTCGCCATCGTCGGCCCGACCGGCTGCGGCAAGTCGACATTGCTGAATGTCGCCGCAGGACTGGTTGCGCCGGCAGCGGGCGCGATCTCGATCTTTGATGCTCCCCTTTCCGGCCTGAACCGTGCGGCCGGGTATCTCTTCCAAGCCGACGCGCTGTTTCCCTGGAAGACGGCGCTGGAGAACGTGGCGATCGGCCTCGAAACGGCGGGCGTGGCGCGTAGCGACGCGCGGGCGCGCGCACACGACTGGCTTCGCCGCGTCGGGCTCGGCGAATTTGCCGCGCGCTATCCGCACATGCTTTCGGGTGGTCAGAGAAAGCGGGTTGGGCTTGCGCAGGTGCTGATCCGCGAGCCGAAAATTCTGCTGATGGACGAACCGTTCGGGCCGCTCGACGCGCAAACCCGCGTCATCATGGGCAATCTTCTGCTCGAACTGTGGAACACAGATCGCCGGGCGGTGCTGTTCGTGACCCACGACCTCGAAGAGGCGGTAGCGCTGGCCGATCGCGTCTTGATCATGTCGGCGGGGCCGGCCGCGCGCATCATTGGCGACTGGACGGTGTCGATTAAACGGCCGCGCGACATGGCCGAAATCAAATACGAACCTGCGTTCCGCGAACTGCATCGCGAAATTTGGCAGCAGCTGAAGGCCGAGGTGCTTAAGGGCTATGCCCAGACCGGCGGCGGCTGAGGGCTGTGAGGTAGCAATGTCCCGCATCAATCTTTTGCTTTTGCAGGTTCTGGTCGCGATCTTCGCCATCGCGCTCTGGGCGTTGCTCACGTCGGTGCCGGTCGGCGCGCCGCTCCTGCCGCCGTTCTTTTTCTCCACCCCCTTCGACGTCGCCCAGCGCATCGTCAAATGGTTCGCCGACGGCACCATCTGGAAGCATCTCTGGGTGACGCTGACGGAAGCGATGCTGGCTTTCATTATCGGCTCGGTCGCGGGCATCGTGATCGGCTTCTGGTTCGCCGCGCAGCCGCGCATCGCCGCCTTGTTCGACCCGTACGTCAAGATGGCCAATGCGCTGCCGCGCGTGGTACTGGCGCCGATCTTCACGCTGTGGTTCGGGCTCGGCATCTGGTCAAAAGTAGCGCTCGGCGTGACCTTGGTGTTCTTCGTCGTGTTCTTCAACGTCTATCAGGGCTTCAAGGAAGCAAGCCCGACCGTTCTCGCCAATGCGCGCATGCTGGGCATGAATGAACGTCAGCTTATGCGTCATGTCTATTGGCCGTCCGCACTGTCGTGGATGTTTTCATCGCTGCACACTTCGGTCGGGTTCGCCGTGGTCGGTGCGGTTGTCGGCGAATATCTCGGCGCCGCCGCTGGCCTCGGCTACCTCATCGCTCAGGCCGAAGGCGTGTTCGACGTAGCGGGCGTGTTTGCCGGCATGCTGGTGCTCGCCGCCTTCGTCGTCGCCATCGATGCGCTAGTGACGCTGGTTGAGAACCGGCTTCTGGTGTGGCGGCCGACCGCCGCGCAAGCCCGCCCCTAAAGCGCTTTCCAGTTCCCGCCACGTACCCTATCGTGCCGCAAAATTCATCGAGGAGAACGCCATGCCGAAGCGACTGATCGCAAAGCTTTTCACCGCGCTTTCCGTTTTGGCGTTGCTGTGCGGCGCGGCGCTAGCGCAGTCGAAGGTGACAATCTCGATCGGCGGCGCCGGATGTTTGTGCTACCTGCCGACGGTGCTTGCGGAGCAGCTCGGCGAGTACAAGAAAGCCGGCGTCGAGGTCGAGCTGGTCGATTTCAAGGGCGGATCGCAGTCGCTGACCGCGGTGATTGGCGGCAGCGCCGATGTGGTTTCCGGCTATTTCGACCATTGCGTCAATCTTGCCGCCAAGAACCAGACGCTTCAGTCCTTCGTGGTCTATGACCGATATCCGGGGCTGGCACTGGTCGTGGCGCCGGCGCAAACCGGCAAGATCACGTCGGTCAGCGATCTCGCCAACAAGAAGGTCGGCGTCACGGCGCCGGGATCGTCGACCGATTTCTTTTTGAAATATCTGCTCAGCAAGAACGGGATCGATCCGAATTCGGTCGGGGTGGTGGGCATCGGCATCTCGGCCACCGCGATCGCCGCCATGGAGCAAGGTTCGGTCGACGCTGCCGTCATGCTCGATCCGGCGATCACGCTGCTGCAGGACAAGCATAAGGACCTAGTACTGTTGAGCGACACTCGCACGGGGCCCGACACGCTCAAGGTATTCGGCGGCGAGTATCCCGGCGGCGCGCTCTACACCAAGGCAGCGTGGATCGAGGCACACCCCAAGGAAACACAAGCGCTGACCAACGCCATCCTGGCGACGCTGAAATGGATTCACTCCCACAGCGCCGAAGAGATCGTGGCCAAGATGCCGGACAATCTCGTCGGCCCGGACAAGACGCTCTATCTCGCGGCGCTCAAAAACACGATCCCAATGTATTCAACCACCGGCCTGATGGACCCGAAGGGCGCGCAAGCCGTGCTCGATGTCTTCAGCCAATCGTCGCCGGACGTGAAGAACGCTCACATCGATCTGTCGAAAACCTACACCAACAAGTTTGTCGAGCAGGCGCAGGCCGGCCATTAGATCGTCTCGCCAAAGCTCGCGGTTGCCATATTCTCGTCGGCGGTTTTTTGGCCGCACAGCCCGGGTCTCCGCTGGATCGCGTACGGTAGACCGGCTCGGCGCTGTAGCGCTGTTCATCATCGGCGCAGCGGCGTTGCCGATTGTCGTCTTATGGTTTGCGCGAGAATTGCGCTGCCACGCCGCGTAATGATTTTCACTCCATGACCGTTTGCTCGCGCACATTGCGGTCCGCGCAATCGACGATTTCATTGCGCCTATAAGTTGAATGGGTATTATCGCGGGCATGGTTTCGGCCGCGGCTCACGCCCGTCAACTCCTGATCTCGTGCGTTAGCGCGGAGTTCGGCAGTTATCGCAAGCCGCTCAGCGAACAACTGAAGCGGCCGAACGTCAATATTCACGTGCAAGAGGAATTCATCCCCGGCACGCAAACGCTTTTGGACAAGCTCGACACCTACATCATTCATTCCGACGCCGTCATTCATCTCGTCGGGGGGATGACCGGCGCCC
>JASHVC010000742.1 GCA_030039655.1 Xanthobacteraceae bacterium
GGCGATGGCTTCACCGTAGCGTGCTTTCCGTCGAAGCTGAAAAACGGCTCCGCCGGCTGGATACGGCCGGTGGCGCTGTTCGATTAGGCAAGACGCGTACGGCGCCTAGCGAGATAAAAGGGCGTGACACCCACAATAAGTCCGAAGAGCCCGGTCATCGCCGTCGTCTCGGCCAGCGGCAGAACCGTGCCATTGGCCAGGAGGCCATAAAGCTGAGCGAATGCCGCGCCGGCGAAGTTCTGCATGAAAACGCCGATGCCGGCCGCGGTGCCGGCAAGCTTCGGGTTGATCGCCATGGCACCGGCCTGCGCGTAAGGCAGTGAAATCCCCTGCGCCATGGAAATGAAGAAGCCAGGAACGAAAAGCGTCAGCGGCGTGACATAGCCGCTCAGCTGCATGCACGCTTGCGCCGTTACCGTCACAAGCACCAGCAGCGATCCGGCGAACACCATGGTCTCATTGGCGACGCGGGTGCCGATGCGGCTGGTTATGAAATTGCCGGACAAGAACCCGAACGGAAAAGCCAGAAAGTAGAAGCCGAACTCGGTGGACGGCCGATGCAGCATCTCTTTCAATAGGGTTGATGCGGCGGTCGCGGTGACCAAAAAGGACGCCGTGCAGAAACCGCTTTGCAGGACGAACGCCGCGAAGGTCACGTGGCGAAACAACGCGGCGTAGTCGCGCAGCACGCTCTGCCCAGCGTGACGTGACGGCCCAGGCGATGGAGGACGCGATTCGAACACCGCCCAATAGGCGTTGAGCGTAATCAGCGCCCCGGCCGCAAGCGCGAAGATGAACACGCTGCGCCAGCCGAACACGTCGATCAGAACGCCGCCCGCGATCGGCGCGATCATGGGGCCGATCGTGTAGGCCATGGTCAGATAGGCAATCGCCTTGACCAGGTTACGGCCGTACACGTCCTGCGCGATGGCGCGGACCAGCGTAATTCCGCAGCCGGCGCCGATCGCCTGAATGAGGCGGCCGAACACGAGCGTCGCCACTGAGTTCGCCAGGGCCGACACGGCGCTGCCGATGAGAAACAGGCAGAGGCCGGAGAGCAGCAGCGGCCGGCGCCCGTAGCGGTCGGAGAGCGATCCGTAAACGAGTGTGGCGAAAGCCATGACGAACAGCGCAATGCTGAAGGTCAGTTGCGCCAAGGCGTCGGAAATCCCCAGCGCGGCCTTGACCGCCGGAATGACCGGCATGAACAGATGAATCGCCAGCGGCCCGATCAGCGAAATCGAGGCAAGCGCCAGCGCGAACGCCGGCCCGGGCTTTTCGGTCATGACGCGCCAGCGACTGTGAACATCAAGCGCTTTTTGCGCTGTCGGCAGGCGCGAGCGCTGCGCGCAACTGCTCGGGATCCACCGCGATCTCGATGCCGGCGCGTTCCTGCTCCAGCACCATCACCACGCGCGAGTCGCGGGCGCCCCAGCCGCGCGCCAGCGCTTCTGACATCTCCGCGTGAGCAAGGCTGCACATGCGCATGGGCAAGCCGAGTTCGCGGCCAAGCGCATTGGCGAGCGACACGTCCTTGTGGGCGAGCTTGAGCGAGAAGGCCGACGGATCATATTTGCCCGGAAGAAACTGATCGATCAGGGCATCGAATGTAAAGCGGCGGCCGACCGCGCCCTGGCGAACCGCTTGCCACAACGCCAACGGCTCGACGCCCGCCTTAACGCCCAGCGCGAAGGTCTCGGCCAGTGCGCAGACGATGGCGTAGCCCGACATGTTGTGCACCAGCTTGGCCACCGTGGCACTGCCGATCGGCCCGATATAGGCGGCTTTATCGCCCATGGCGTCGAGCACAGCCTTGTGCGCCTCGAATACGCTCTCCTCGCCGCCGACCCAGATTGCGAGCTTGCGCGAGGCCGCGCCCGCTGGCCCACCGCTCACCGGCGCATCCAGCATATGCGCGCCCTTCTCGGCGAACGCGGCGTTGATCTTCTTCACGACGGCGGGCGCGTTGGTGGAGAGATCGAAGTATGCGGCGTCCGGCTTGATGCCGGCGACTAGGCCATCGGCGCCGAGGGCAACGGCTTCCACATCGGCCGGCTCCGGCAACGACGTGAAGATCACGTCGGATTGGCTTGCCAGCGCACGCGGACTGTCGGCCCAAACGGCGCCGGCATTGAGATGATGGCTCGCCGCCTGCCGATGTAGATCATGCACGACGAGCTTGAAGCCGGCCTTCTGCAGATTGGTGGCCATGCGGCCGCCCATGGTGCCGAGCCCAACGAAGCCGACGACGATGTTGTCCCTGGACATTCCCTACCCCGCCTTCAAAACACGCCGAGATGCTGGCTCAGATCGATGCCGTCGTTTTTCAGCGCGGCAGCGGTCGATAGGACCGCGACCCGGCCGCTGTTGAGAATGACAATATCGTCGGCAATGTCGAAGACCAATTTTGGGCTCTGCTCCACCAGTACGATCGACAGCCCGCTCTCCTTGAGCCGGCGGATGGTCGCCATGACTTCGGCAACGATCTGCGGTGCCAGCCCCTCCGACGGCTCGTCCATCAGCAACACGCGCGGATTGGCCATGAGCGCGCGGCCGATGGCCAGCATCTGCTGCTCTCCGCCGGAGAGATAGCCCGCCATCTGCGTGTGCCGCTCGGCAAGGCGCGGGAACATCTCGAATACCGTCTGCGCGGTCCATTGGGCGTGCCGGGTCCCAGGGTCCTTCTGGCGGGCCGCCACCATGAGATTTTCGCGCACGGTGAGGCTTTTGAATATGCGGCGGCCCTGGGGTACTAGGGCCACTCCGCGCGCGGCGATCATTTCGGGCGGCAAGCGCGTGACGGAGGCGCCGAAGACTTCCACCGCTCCGCCACGCGGCGGCAAGAGCCCGACGGTGACGTTCATGCATGTGGACTTGCCGGCACCATTGCGGCCCAACAACCCGAGGAGCCGGCCTTCGCCGAGATCGAACGAGACCTTTTGCAGCACGTGGCTGTCGCCGTAGTAGGCATCAACGTCTTGGAGGCAAAGCGCGCTATTCGCCAAGGTAGACCTCCCGTGTACGCGGATCCGCGACGACTTCGGCGCGGGTGCCCTCGACGATGACTTCACCGAAATGAAGAAGCGTGATGCGGTCGGCGAGATCGAGCGCCGTGTCCATGTCGTGCTCGATCATAACGACGGTCACGTCGCGCGGAACAGCCTTGAGCAGTTCGCGGACGTCGCGGCGCTCGTCGATGGACAGACCAGCGAACGGCTCGTCGAGCAGAAGAACGCGCGGTTGCTGCGCCAGCGCCATGGCGATTTCGACCCGCCGCTTTTCGCCGTACGACGTGTCCGCCAGCGGCCGATCGGCCATGTGCTCGAGGCCGACACGACCGAGCGCCGTACGCGCCTGCGCCATCAGGTGCTGCTGGCGATGCAACGCCAGCCATGGATTCCAGCGCAGCGGCGAGAGGCCGAGCAGAGCCAGCATCGCATTACGCAAAATTGTGTCGCGCGGGAACAGCGTGATGATCTGGTAGGTGCGCGCCATGCCCAGATGGGCGCGGTTGCGGCTTGCCACCCGTGTAATATCGCGGTCGAACAGCAGCACCGCGCCGCTGTCGGGCGCCAGCTCGCCGGTGATCAGATTGAATAGCGTAGTCTTCCCGGCGCCGTTTGGGCCGATGATCAACCGCCGCTCGCCGGGTTCGACCGTAAGATTGACGTTGGTGGTAACGCGCAGGCCTCCGAACGACTTGCTCAATCCTTTGACGGCAAGCGCGGTCATGGCTTTTGCCCGGTGATTGCCGCCGTCCACGCCAGCAGATTTCGCCGTTCCGCCGCGCGCCACGCGGCGCGCGCTAGGCGCACGGTGCCGGGCACGAGGCCTTCTGGCATGAACACCACGATGGCGACAAAGATCGCGCCCAGCATGAAGTTCCAGCGCGAGATGTACGCACTCACGACCAGCCTGATGATGACGACCAGGCTCGCTCCGACTACAGGTCCCAGCAGAGTTCCCGCTCCGCCCGAGATCACCATCAGCAAAACTTCCGCCGACGAGGTGAGAGCCAGGGCGGGCGGGCTGATGAATTCGTAATAGTAGATGAACAGAATTCCGGAGACTGAACTCAACAGACCGGAAAACATAAAGGCCCAGAATCGGATCATCCAGACATGAAAGCCGAGCGCATTCATGCGCCGCGGCTGGTCGCGTGTGCCGGTGAGCGCCGCGCCGAAGGGCGAGCGCACGAAGATCGCGCACGCCGCGACCGCAAGCAGAAAGACGATCAGCGTCGCATAGTAAAATGCATTGGCGGATTCGAGCGCCAGCCCGAACGGCGCTGGCCGCGACGACACGCTAATGCCGTTGTCGCCGTTGGTGATGCTGATCCAGCGATAGGCGAGCCCCCAAATGATCTCGCCGAGCGCCAGCGTGATCATAATGAAGCTGATGCCGGTGGCTCGCAGTGCCAAGGCGGCGAAGCCGGCGGTCACGACCAGACCGGCCGCCAGTCCGCCGGCGACGGCGACAATGTGGCCATGGCCGGCGGCCAACAGATAAGCGACAGTGTAGGCCGCCGCGCCGGACAGCCCGGCATGGCCGAGCGATACCAATCCGGCGTATCCGACCAGGATGTTCAACCCCAGAGCAAAGACCGCATAGAGCAGTATCTGACTGGCGATGTTGACGTAGTAGGGCTGATTGATCGCGTAGGGCACAGCGATCAACGCGAGGACGGCGACCGCGATCGCGGCGTGGCGAATGCTCACAGAATCTGCCCTCCAAACAGACCCTGCGGGCGCAAGACCAGCACCAGCACCATCGGCAGAAACAACACGAAATAGGCTAGCTCGGGGAGCAACGCCTGGCCGAAATTGTAGATGAAGCCGACAATGATGCTGCCGACGAACGAACCGAGCAGACTTCCGGTGCCGCCGAGGATCACCACCACGAGGGCGAGCGGCAACATGTCCTGATCGAGCCCCGGATAGACCGACAGGATCGGAGCCGCAATCATCCCGGCAAAGCCGGCGAGCCCGGCGCCGAGTGCAAACACGATGGTGAACAGTTGCGAGACACGGATGCCGACGACACGCGCCATTTGGGGATCGTCGACGCCGGCACGGATCATGGCGCCGAGCCGTGTGCGTTCGAGCATGAGCCAAAGCCCGATGGCAAACACGACGGCAATGCCTATAACCGCCATGCGGTAGAGCGGAAACACCGCCGCGCCGGCCCTCACGAACCCGCTGAGGTGGGGCGGCGTCGCCACCGAGATCGGGTCTCCGCCCCACCCCATCAGACACAGGTCGGCGACCATGAAGGAGACGCCGAGGGTCACCAGCACCTGCGCCAATTGCTGGCCGGCCAGACGCCGCAGCAGCAGTCGCTCCATGAGCGCGCCTAGAGCCGCGACCTCCAGGGCGCCGACGATGGCCGCCGCCCAAAAGTTCAAATACAGGCCCAGCGCCCCGGTGAGCAGGCTCGAGCCCAGATAGGCGCCGACCATGAACATCGAGCCGTGCGTCAGATTGGGGATGCGCATCAACCCGAAGATCAGCGAAAAGCCCGCCGAGAGCAGAAACAAAAGCCCGCCGAACGTCACACTATTGACGGTCAGCAGCAGCCAGAAACTCATTTGCGCTGCCTTTCTGAATTCCTGGCTGCCACGTTAACTTGTTTTAGTTGCTCAGCACTTCGTCAGCGGCGGATAGTCGCGTGAGTAGACGGGGTGCGCAAGGAACTCTTGTTCGGGCCAGGTCCAGAACTGGCTCACGTTCTCGTAGGTTTTGATGGTCTTGTTCCAAAGCTTCAGCCCGTACTTGGCGCCCTCCGTTCCCAGGCGCCGGATGTAGATCGTGCCGATCACATTGTTGAGATGGTCGAATTTGATCGGGCCGCGCGGCGTATCGGTGAGCGCCACACTCTTCAGCGCCGCCATGAATTTCTCCCGGTCGCTGGCATCGCCCCCGGCGGCCTTCAGGCCGGCGTCGAGGACCTGACAATTACCGTAAAGGAGAGCTGCGTATTGGCCGGGGATGGCGTCGTAGTTCTTCAGCATGCCGTCAACGAAGCGATGATTAGCTTTAGTTTCGAGATCGAGCGTATAAGGGGCAGCGCTGACAAGGCCGATGGCCTCGTCGCCGAAGCTCTTGAGCAGGAAATCGTCGGCGCCGGCCTCTCCGGCCACGACCGGATATTTGAGGCCGGCGGTGCCGTACTGTTTCATGAAGCGCAGCGGATTGGGGCCGGCGAAGCCTTGGCAGACGCCGTCGCAGTCGGTGATTTGCGCGATGTAGGGCGTATAGTCGGGCGTGACCAACGGCGGCCATAACTTGTTGACGACACAACCGCCGTCCTTTTCGAAAGCGGCCTGGAAGCCGCCCATCTGCTCATAGCCGAAGGCGAAATCTTCCGACACGGTGACGACGTGCTTGAGCTTGAGTTCGGTCGCCGCATAGTGGCCCATCGGCTGCATGGCCTGCGAGGACGTGGCCGACGCGCGCAACAGGAACGGATTCGGCGTGCGCTGAGTGAGGTTGTCCGCCGCCGCTAGGCTGAGCGTCGGCATCTTCTGCTCGATGATGTAGGCGCTGATGGCATAAAGTTCGAAAGCGGCGAGCGGGCCGACGATCACATCGACCTTGTCGCGCTCGACCAGCTCTTGCGCCTTGGTTTTAGTGCCCGCTGGATTGCCGCCGGTATCGGCGGATACGAAATCGACCTTGCGGCCGCCCAGCGTATAGTCCTTCTCCTTCAAATAGGTGAGGACGCCCTGCTCCATCTGAATGCCGCCCGCGGCGAGCGGGCCGGTCTTCACCGTGAGCAGGCCGAGCTTGAACGGCGCGGCCTGGGCCACGGCAGGGCTGGGAAAACGCGCCGATGCGGCAACCGCGCCCGAAGCGGTGGCGGTAAGCAGCGTGCGGCGACTGATTCTGCGAGGCATGGCATCTCCTCCCATCAATTGTCATGCTCCGCGAAAGCGGAACATCCAGTGATCACGGTGCTTGATGCAGGACCTCACGGCCTGCGACTACTGGACCACCGCATTCGCGGATGGTGACAGCTACGTCAGCACTTCGTCAGCGGTGGGTAGTCGCGCGAATAGACCGGGTGGGCGAGGTACTCCGCTTCCGGCCAGTCCCAGAACTGGCTGACGTTCTCGTAAGTGTGGATCGTCTTGTTCCAGAGCTTGAGCCCGTACTTGGCGCCTTCCGTTCCGATGCGGCGGATATAGAAGTTACCGATCACGTTATTGAGGTGATCGAATTTGATTGGTCCGCGCGGCGTGTCGGTCAGACTCACCGACTTCAGCGCCGTCATCAGCTTTTCTTTGTCACTTGAATCGCCGCCCGCCGCCTTGAGTCCAGCATCGACCACTTGGCAATTGACGTATAGGCCAGCCGCGTAGAAGCCCGGAATGACGTCGTAGTTCTTTCGGATTTCATCGACAAAGCGCTGATTGCCGTCGCTGGCGAGATCGAGGGTGTAAGGACAGCAACTGACGAGGCCGATGGCCTCGTCGCCGAAGCTCTTAAGCAGAGCGTCGTCGGCGCCGGTCTCGCCTGTGACCACGGGATATTTGAGACCCGCGGTGGCGTACTGCTTCATGAAGCGTAGCGGGTTCGAACCAGCAAAGCCCTGGCACACACCATCGCAATCGCTAATCTGGGCGATGTACGGCGTGTAATCCGGCGTGACGATCGGCGGCCACAGCTTATTGACCACACAGCCGCCATCCTTCTGGAACGCGGCCTGGAAACCGCCCATCTGCTCGTAGCCGAATGCGAAATCTTCGGTAACGCAGACCACCCGCTTTAGCTTGAGCTCGGTCGCCGCGTAATGGCCCATGGGGTGCATCGCCTGCGAGGATGTAGCAGAGGCCCGCAGCAAAAACGGATTTGGTGTGCGTTGTGTGAGATTGTCGGCCGCCGCAAGGCTCAGCGTCGGCATCTTGTGCTCGCGCACATAGTCATTGATAGCGTACAGCTCGAATGCGGCAAGGGGCCCAAGAATAACGTCGACGTTGTCGCGCTCGACCAGCTCTTGCGCTTTGGTCTTGGCGCCGGCCGGGTTGCCGCCCGTATCGGCGGAGACGAAATCAACCTTGCGTCCGCCGATGGTGTAATCCTTCTCTTTCAAGTAGGTGAGCACGCCCTGTTCCATCTGGATACCGCCTTGGGCAAGCGGTCCGGTCTTAACGGTCAGGAGGCCGAGCTTGAAAGGCGCGGCTTGCGCGACGGCCGGCGCTGGGAAACGGCCTAATGCGGCAGCCGCGCCGGCGGCAGTACCCGCCAAGAGTGCGCGCCTGCTGACCTTACGAGTCGTGATTTTGCCAGACATTGTGTTCTCCCTCTTGCGCCTTATTCCCGACAAGGCGCGTTCATTGCTTTACGTCGCGCCCCCACGCGACTATTCAACGCCATAATCCAACAAGCCGTTTCCCCGGTAAAGTCCGCTATTGTCGCGGCTCGATTATTTTTCAGTTTATCGCTTTGCCGGAATTATAGGCAGCAGCAAATAGGGGCTCGACGCTCCGCCGAAATGCAAGCCGGTGACGCCGGCAAATATTTCCGCCGGACGATCCCGCGAATCATTGTGCAGGAACGGCCCGCAGCCGGTGAGCTCATTCTTGAAATTGGACAGCCGCCCGCCGCTGCCGCCCGGATAGACATAGTCTTTCCCGCGGACTGTGAGTGCGATGCGGTATCCGGCAGGGACGACGATCGAAGTCGGCCAGATCTCGATGTCGAGCGCCACCACCTCGCCGGGCTTGAGCGGCTGCTTTTTCGTGTGGGTGTGGTAGGGCCGGTACGGCGTCGAAAGCTTCTTGTCGAGCTGGCGGTGCGAGGCGCGCAGCCAACCCTGGCCGATCGGTGTATGCGGATCGATGGCGCCCTGAAATACGACCTCTTTCAGATCAGGCAAGAAGACGCGCAACACCGCAAAGATGTCCGCATCGGTCGTAGAGGACGAGACGTAAAGCTTGAGCGCGCTCGGGCCGGTAATCTCGCTCTCGCGCGGCAGCGGCGGCGTAAGAAAGGTGACGCCATCGCCCATGGCGTCGAAATGGATCGCTGTTTTCTTCTTCGCCCGCTTGTCGGCCAATGTGCCCTCAACAGGATCGAGATAAAAGCGCGTCCACTTGGTGCGCTTGAGCGGCCATTCGTTTTCGGCGCGCTCCACGAAGCGATCGATGTGACGCACTTGCAATTGCACGGGCGGCTGGCTGTCCCAGCCGTTGTTCTTACCGTGCAAGAAATAATCGAAGAAGCGCAGCTGCAAATTCCGGCCGTAGTCCGTATAGAAATGGGTCCAGTGCTCGATGCCGTGCACCTCCAGCCATTTCTTCTTCGAAGCCGCGCGCACGAACGCTTCGAAATTGCCGCGCGGGTGAAGCGGCTGGCCACCCCAATTGGCGGCGGACAAAAACGGCACTTTCACCCTCGACCAAACCGGCGAGCGGGCTCGGTGATAGGCGTCATCGAGCGGATGAGCAAAAATGTCGCCGCCGAAATCGCTGCGGTTCTTGGCGAGCTCTTCGTCGGATAAAATCTCCGGCCCGCACACCAGTTCGCCATGCACGCGGCTGCGCTTGCCGCGCTCGCCCGCGCCGTACTGCACGGTCTTCACCTGCATGTCGTACCAATTTTCCCAGAACGTGCAGAGAATCCCGCCGTGGTGGGTCATGTCGCGATACCAGTCGGCGGCACCTTCCCAGATGCACATGGCGGCAAGGTGAGGCGGCTGCAGGCTCGCCACGTGCCATTGGTTAATGCCGTAATAGGAGATGCCGTCGAGCCCGACCTTGCCATTCGACCATGGCTGCACCCCGGCCCATTCGATGCAGTCGTAATAATCCTTCGTCTCGCGCGGCGAGAAATGATCGATGAATCCCGGCGAGCAGCCTGCGCCGCGGGAATCGACGCGCACGCAGGCGTACTGGTGCGGCACCCATTTTTCCGGATCGACTACTTCCCAGCTCTGGTAAAGGTTGCTCGATCCGGCGACGACATCGGGGTGCTGCTTCGCCATGCGCTCCCAGGCGCTCGGATAGCCGTCCTGGAAGGCGAGGCCTTTCGCATAGGGCCCGTAGCTCAGGATCACCGGATAGCGGCCTTCGGCGATCGGACGAAACACATCGGCGCGCAGCACGAGGCCGTCGTCCATGGTGATTGGCACGTTCCAGTCGATGCGCGTGCCGTCGCGAGTCTCGCTGCGCGGCTCTAGGGACTTGGCGCCGGCCGCAGCGCGCGCCATACGCGCTTCGCCTTCAAGCGACGACATCGCTTTCCTCCAAACTCTTATGTATCCGTCGTGCCGGGTTAACCCGGCCGTGACGCTGAAAGTTTCAATGGCGTTTCGCGGGCCTCTTACCCCGCTTCACGCCCGCCATCTTCTCAAGCACAGCACAGACGGCGGCGGTATCATGCTCAT
>JASHVC010000743.1 GCA_030039655.1 Xanthobacteraceae bacterium
CAGCATCTCTTCGCGGAAGGCGCTGCGCCGGGACGGTTCCACCACCGTGTGCGATTGCGCGGCGAAGAAATTGTAATCCATCGACAACGCTCGGCGCCCGCTGTCCGCGAGCTTGAGCTGCACCAGATTGAAGCGCCAGAGATCGCCGATTTTTTCCGGCCAATTCTCCGGGAAATTCTCGCCTGAGGTGTCATAGCGGAAGCCACTGTCTTTGAGCGCGACGTAAAGGCCTGGGCTCGTCGACAGATACGGCGCGCGAAAGCCGATCACCTCCGAGGGCGGGAACGCGAACTTCACCGTGCTGTCGAGGCCGTTATTGGTCGCCACGTTGGTGAGCAACTCACGAAACGATTCGAATTCCTCAACCCACTCCGCGGCCGACCACCCTCTGCCGTCGAAATGTCCCACCGCGTGCGACGCGATCTCATGGCCATTGCGGTAGAGATCGTTGATGTAGGCGACGCGCTGTGCCACATCGTCTGCCGTGCCGCCAAAGCCGATTTGCGAAGCGCCGCGCCCCCGGTTCGGAGGCTGGTAAACACCCGCCTTGTCATCCGCAAGAAAGTTGATGCCGCTGACGAAGAAAGTGAAGTGCAGCGGCTCGCCGCTTTGGTTCATGCTGGCGGCAAATTCGCTTAGCTCCTTCCAGCGTTCGAGCTCCGTGCAATTGTCGAACGCCATGAGAACGAATTGCGGCGGCCGCTCCACCGCGCGCGCCGGCGCGCACAGAGCAAGGCACAGCACCACCCCCGCAACGAGCTTTCCCCCCATAGCGGGGATAATGACCACGCGTCCGGGCGCTGTCCAACTACCGACTGCATTTTGCGTTACTTGGAACTTAATGATGGCGCCCGCTGCACCTGCGGAAGGCTGCGCTGCACGAATTGACCTTCGGTCGTCGATCCGTGATACCCCTTCGCGTTATCGACCGAAGGAAATGTTAGATGCAGCAGCGGCGGCCGGTGATGCTGGTCATTCTGGACGGATGGGGCTGGCGCGAAGAAACGGCCGACAACGCCGTGCGCCAAGCCAAGACGCCGACCTTCGACCGGCTCTGGCAGACCAGACCGCACGGCTTCCTGCGTACCTCCGGCAAGGACGTTGGCTTGCCCGACGGCCAGATGGGCAATTCCGAGGTCGGGCATCTCAACATCGGCGCCGGGCGCGTCGTGATGCAGGACCTGCCGCGCATCGGCGACGCGATCGCCAACGGCGAGATCCATCGCGCGCCTGCGCTGGTGGAGCTGATCAAAAAACTCAAACAAAGCGGCGGCACCTGCCACCTTCTCGGGCTAGTGTCGCCGGGCGGCGTGCATTCACACCAGGATCACGCCGCGGCTTTGGCCAAAATTCTTACTGAGGCTGGCGTGCCGACGCGCGTGCATTCGTTCACCGACGGCCGCGACACACCGCCGCAATCCGGTGGCGAGGACATCAAGCGTCTGCTTGCCGCACTTCCGAATTCCGTTGCGGTCGCAACCGTGAGCGGCCGCTACTACGCCATGGATCGCGACAAGCGCTGGGACCGCGTCGAGAAGGCCTATCGGGCGATCGTCGAAGCGGAAGGCCCACACTTTCCCGATGCGCCGGCGGTCATCGCCGACGCGTATGCCAACAAGAAGTTCGATGAGTTCGTAGTGCCGGCGGTGGTCGGCGGCTACGGCGGCATGAAGGATGGCGACGGAGTGCTGTGCTTCAACTTCCGCGCTGACCGCGTGCGCGAAATTCTGGGCGCCATGCTGGATCCGAATTTTTCCGCCTTCGCGCGCCACCGTGTCGTTCGTTTCGTCGCCGCCGTCGGCATGGCGCAATACAGCACCGAACTCGATAAGCTCATGCAGACGATCTTCCCGCCGCAATCGTTCGAGCACATCCTCGGCGAAGTGGTGGCGGATGCGGGCCGCAAACAATTGCGCATGGCCGAGACCGAGAAATACGCCCACGTCACCTATTTCCTCAACGGCGGCCGCGAGGAGCCCTATACGGGCGAGAACCGCATCATGGTCCCTTCACCGAAGGTGGCCACCTATGATCTGCAGCCCGAAATGTCGGCGCCTGAACTGACCGACAAGGCGGTCGGCGCCATCGACTCCGGTAAATATGATCTGATCGTGCTCAATTACGCCAACCCGGACATGGTGGGTCACACCGGCAGCCTGCCGGCGGCCATCAAGGCGGTGGAGACCGTCGATGCCGGCTTGGGCCGCATCGCCGACGCGATTCAAAAATCCGGCGGCGCGCTGCTGGTCACCGCCGACCACGGCAATTGCGAAATGATGCGCGACCCGCAGACTGGCGGCCCGCACACCGCACACACCACCAATCCGGTACCCGTCATGCTGCTCGGCGCGCGCAACCGCGCGCTCGTGGCCGAAGGCCGCCTCGCCGACATCGCGCCAACCTTGCTCGAGCTGATGGAATTGCCGAAGCCGAAGGAAATGACCGGCACGTCGCTATTGCGGGCGGATTAGACCTTCCCCCCAACATTTCTAATCATTGCGATTGCTCGGCATTTACGGGCTCTACCAGAGCAAAGCGTCGTCGAAGCCCGCGTACTGCAAGGTCGGCAACCTCATCGCGATCCTTGGAAGCGAATAACCTCCGGTTTTCGTCGAACGTCAGTCCATTCTTTGGCCATTTTGGACCACCCAACGCATGAACTCTCAAGAAGAACGCAAGTTCATTCGCATAGACCGGAAGGTCGGTCCAAGGGCCCGGTTTTAGTTTGTCGGCGACTGATTTAAGAAGATGCTCATTCGCTGTTGGCTCAGCATGTAGCCACGTAGGTTCACCTTTGTGAGGATGTGCGAGACCCAATAGCGAGCCAACATCTGCCGCCGCTCCACCAAATCCGCCAGCAATGTAGATTGGCTTGCCTTGCGCCAGAGAGAGCATGATTTCTTCCGGCACCCCTGGAAAGCGCCCGTAGTACCCATGTCTCACTCCCGCGACCACGAACCTCGCTACCGAAGAGTCTGTGACAGCTAGCCTTCGGCGAAAATGCTCAAGTCCGGAGCGTAGCCAACGGTCCAGCCTTCGCTCCTCCGCGGTCAAGAACGCTGCGAACGTAACGCGCAGACCCATCTGATTGCGATCGTCTACGGATATCGCCTCGTTCACAAGCGCGCGTTCAGTCTTCGTGTTGTCGAGAAAACTTTCCAGCCAAGGATCGGGATTGGTGCGACGACGCAAGACCGCACTTGGCTCAGGAGGGCGCTTGTGAAGTTCTTGTTGGAGGAACTTCATCAACCATCCGCGTCGACCAGCTGCCCAGCGACCAGCGTACGAGAGAGTGGCACCTTCGTTCCAAAGCTTGTGGGCAACCTCACGCCACAAGTTTGCAACATCCGACTTTGAGCTTTCATCATATCCACTGAACGCGATGGTCCCGCCAATTAACTTTGCATCCAGCGGACCTCGGTCAATATGCAAACTCAAGAGGTGGTCCTTGGGCAGAGCATCCCATCCGAACCTACGACCAATATTGCTTAACTCGACTACGGCAGCAATTGAGCGCGCGCCGTGACGATACCGACCGACTTGCAACAACGACTCCATTAGCTCACGATCGGGGCGGAAGGTACCACCGAACATGCGGCGTGATCTGCTCGTAAGCTCGGCGCGAAAAAGGACCGCACGGCGCAACAGCCGTGGCTCGGCGTTAGGACCAGCGATATCGAGAAAGCCACGCAAGCGACTGATAAAGTCCGGTCCCTTCGCGCGTTGGAACTCAGGCACGCGCTCAAAACTTGAAAACTGCTTGAGAGTTGTCGCTGTGCCACCCGCAAACACGTACACAGCGCGGCGCAGGGGAATGACCTCACCATCATAGACAAACTCGCCATCCTGCATTGGGGCGAGGAACCACGATAGCCAGCCAAAGGGCGCTCCATTCTTAGCTGCGTCAAATTCATCGAAAAAAAATACAGGTACAGTGCCGTTTACTGATCTGCCGGCGTGGGCAAGGACCTTGCCGAGAGCGTTGGCATCCGGAATCTGCGTGAGATTGACGTCCGTCCGGGAGAGCTTTCTCTCCGACCTCTTCTCGACATTATTCAGTATCTGGCCAACGGCGAAAGATTTTCCGCTCCCCGGCGGGCCGAACACTGCTAAAGACAATGGACGCGGCGGATTTGCGGATCCGACATAGCGGCCAATAAGATCGCACATCGTTCTTATTTGAAGGCGCTCGTGCGGCGTGAAAAGAAATAAGCCACCGAGGCGAGTCACGCCGCGAATCCGCAAAGGTTGCCGAGCGGCGGATGCCCCATAATCGCAGTTGACGACCTGAAGCGCCTCGCCAAGAGGGCCCGAAGCGGATCGGCGGTGAATGCGAGAGACCATGACAGAGTGTTCGACCTGCCCGTGAGCAAATGTGGCGTTTACCATAGGTTGCCAGTGGTAACAATTACACTTTTGGAACCGCCCAACCGCGCGCTCGTGGCCGAAGGCCGCCTCGCTGACATCGCGCCAACCTTGCTCGAGCTAATGGAGTTACCGAAGCCGAAGGAAATGACCGGTACGTCGCTGCTGCGCGTGGATTGACGGCTAGGCTTTCCCCTCGACCTGCGCCGCCAGCATTCGCTTCGCGGCGTCGGAATCGATCAGCGGATAAGTCTCGAAATGTGCCGGAATGATATCCGCCCACTCATTGAGGATGCAATGCAGCGCATCGTTGTCATCAACGTCAAAGACAGCGACCGCACCTCTCCCAACGCGCGCATAGATGTGCCGGCAAACGCCGCGCTGTTGATAGCCTGAAATCCAAGGCCAGAACGACTGCCGCGTCTTCGCCACGTCTGAAGGCCGATCCGGCCGCGGCGTCGAGACGACGAGAAACAACATGACCGAACCCTCCGTCCTTGTTCAGAATGACGGAGTGTAAGCAGCAATTTAGTCTCAACCAACCGCGCGCTAGTGAGCCGCGGGAGGCGCCCCCTTGCTCTTTGGTCGCGTCAGAACGCAGCCTAACGGGATGAGCACGATCATAGCGGCTAGAATAAGCCATAGCGCAGCGTTTATCAGCATCGCATGCCCCGAAGCATCAATCGTGTCCGGGTAGCCGCTGATCTCAACCGCACGCTCGCGTACGGCTGTGCAATCAGCGAACCGCCACAGAACGAAAGTCTTGATGTGAGTGCCGGCCCGCCGAAGGCATCAACGCCGCCGTTAATTCGCGGAACGTCGGCAGGTCCCGCTAGCAGCTCTAGGGCGTAGGTTACCACAGCTCGGACGTGCCGTGTAGATGAATGCGGGCC
>JASHVC010000744.1 GCA_030039655.1 Xanthobacteraceae bacterium
TGAACGCGTCAGACCCGGCGCGATGGCGTTGACGGTAATGCCGTCGGCGGCGAGATCGCCTGCCAGGGCGCGGGTGAAGCCGATGATACCGCCCTTGGACGCCACGTAATGTGCAAAACCAGTGGTGACAGAGCCAAATGTGCTCGAAGCCAAGTTGACGATGCGTCCCCATTTGCGCGCGCGCATGCCCGGCACGAACGCGGCGGTGACCAGGAAGGTGCCGTCGAGATTGATGGAGAGGACCTTGCGCCAATCCGCAAAGGTCATGCTGGCGAAGTCCTGTTGCGGATAAATGCCGGCGCAGTTCACCACGATATCGACGTGGCTGAACTTTCCCTGCACCTGCTTGGCCATCGCCGCGACCGAGTCTTCCTTGGACACATCGCAAACCACTGCCAGCGCGCTGCGCCCCACTGCTTCGACGAGCTTCACGGTGTCGCGGCCGTCAGCCACATCGGCGACGGCGATGTGCGCGCCGTCCTCGGCGAGGCGCTTGGCGAACGCCTGACCGATGCCGTTAGCGCCGCCTGTGATGACGGCGACTTTGTCCTTGTGCCCTTTTCCCACAGATGTTCCTTTTCAGTGACAGAATGCGTAGCCCGGATTGAGCAATCGGGTCGCGCGAGCAGCGCCTGAGTGCAAGCGAATCCGCACTTCGCGTTCAATCCCAGTGGCATTGGCGGCTTGCGAAGTTGCCGGGAGTACCGCCCGTGCAGGTGAGCTTTCGCCCACACGGATGAGTGCCGGCGACAGTCTGTCCGGTCGGGATAGTGCCGCCCGGCCACAGCGCCAAGCTCGCGTTACGTGGATTTGCCGGACACTCCTTCGCCCCGGCCGCGGACGGTACCGCAAGAAGGACGATCAAGGCGACGAGCGTGAGCAGATTTCGCATCATGCAGGCTCCACAACGGGTTCGCGAGTGTGACAGCGCGATCTGCATCATGGATTGCCGGGTCAAGTCCGGCAATGACGAAACAGGCACCCTCGCGCGCACCAATTTGTCGCTTGGGGCGCGTTGTGCTAGGCGCACGCCCCTGGAGTCTCACGCATGACTGACGCTCTCGAACTTCTTAAAACCCGCCGCTCCTTCAAAGCGGTCGAGCTCTCGGGGCCCGGCCCGTCGCCGGCCGAAACGGACACGCTGCTCACCGTCGCGTCGCGCGTGCCCGACCACGGCAAGCTCACCCCGTGGCGTTTCATCGTGTTCGAAGGCGACGCGCGCCGCGCCGCCGGCGCGGCGATCGTGTCAGCGTTTCGCAGCAAATATCCGGACGCCAAGCCCGAGCAGGCCGAGGCCGAGCGGGCACGGCTCGCCCGCGCGCCGCTGGTGATCGCCGTGGTCAGCCGCGCCGCGCCGCACGTAAAAATCCCGGAATGGGAGCAGGTGCTCTCCGCCGGCGCCGCAGCCATGAACCTCGTGCTCGCCGCGCATGCGCTTGGCTACGGCGCCTGCTGGATCACCGAGTGGTACGCTTACGATCGCGCCGTGCTCGATGCGCTTGGCCTACAGCCCCACGAGAAGATCGCGGGCTTCGTCCACATTGGCCGGCCGCCCGGCGTGCCCGAAGATCGCCCGCGTCCGCCGCTTGCCGACATCGCGACGCGTTACTCGGCCCAATAGGTGAGCGGGGCACGAAGTGGCTGCTTAGAAACGGAGCCTATTTGACTTTGAGCTGCGCAGGATCGTTCAGGATGATCTCGGGCCGCCCCCGATAGTCTTTGATCTGGCCGGTTACATCGACGGCCTTGCCGGCAAACGAATCCACGGCGGGAAACTTGTTGAAGTCATCCTGGAGGATGACGGCGGTGAACGTGTTGTTCGGATAGCGTCCGCCGATGTCGATCAAGATCACCTTGCCGGTCCGCGCATGATGGACTTCGCTGACTACGCCCTCGACCGTGGCGTTCTGATCGATGTGGTTTTTTGCTTCGGCGGCCGGGATGGTTTCAGCCAGCGCCGGTGCTGCTGTCAGACCGAGTAAAAGAGCGAGGATGAATGCTTTCATCGCCTGTCCCCATTGTCGC
This sequence comes from Xanthobacteraceae bacterium, assembly GCA_030039655.1. The sequence continues at coordinate 2,026 of JASHVC010000744.1, forward strand.
ACCCGAATGTAGCACGGATCGCCGGGTTCTCTTTAATGAAGCGCTTGATTGGGCCACGAATCGCACAAGTAAAATGACATTCATGTGTCGCGTGATGCGGCCTTTAGGCTTCGCTAAGGCAGATGCTTTACGTATGCGGATCGCGTTACCGAGATCGACGTACCGTAAAACCCCTGCACACGGCCACCTGCTCGGCTATAAGCTCTGCATGTTTCCCATTCGCGCGATGATTTTCGCCGCGACCGCCGTGCTGCTGCTTGGGTCGGCACTGGTGGCGCCGCTGTTCGCCGGCGAGCTGTCGTTCGCTTGCCGCATGACCAAGAGCGCGCGCGCCATGGCGACCTGCGCCGATCCTCAACTCGCCGCCGCCGATATCGATCTCGAGGCGGCCTACGAGAGCACAATCGCCCGAGTCGATGCCGAGACCACCACGGCCTTACGCGAGGATCAAAGGAAGTTCCTCGCCGACCTTGACCGCGGATTCGAGAACAGCGTCTGGGGCCATGCAGACCCGCCCCAGGGTGCGGCATTGCGCGCGGCGGTTATGCAGATGCGCCGCGGCGCCGACGGCGATCCGCTCGCGGCGCTCGAAGCGCAGATGCGCGAGCGCATCGCTTTCCTGCGCAGCCTCGCGCCGCCCACGTCGGTGACGGGCGTCTGGAAAAACAATAACGCCGAACTGCTGATCGTTCACGTGGATCCCGACCTCACCCCGCAGACGCGGAGTGCGAAGGCGGGGGTGAATTTCGGTGATGACGACCGCGGGCACTATGAGGTCACTTTCGGCATGTCGGTCTACGGTTCCGCGCAGGATCGCTGTCATTTTACGGCGGCGTTCCGTGTCTCGGCGGATGGCCTGCATGCGCCCGGCGTCCATAATACCGACCCGCAGGTCGATCACGACATTGCGGGCAACCTCCTCATCGCCCGCACCGGGCCGATGGCACTTACGCTCACGCAAGCCTCGCCGGACGGTGCGCCCTCCGCGGACAAGCAGTCTGTTTGCCCGCGCTTGCCGGCGCTGACCGGGCAGCTGTTTCACACCAGCCTTAAGGCCGATCGGGCCTTTCGCCTGAAGCCGGACGCGAATTGATTATTTGATCGGTTGCACTTTCAGCCTTGCGCCTCCACCTTCCGGCGCACAGCGCCGTTCACGTCGACGTTGCTTCCGAACCAATCCAGATCGCGTTTGCCGGGGGGCATTTTGTGGCCGTAGATGTCACGGTAGCGGACAACGATCCTGAGATCGGCGAGAGCTTGGCGGACGCTCTGCCGGGCAGCAAGAAAATTTTGATCGGAGGGATCGCCTTCCAACAGCAAGATCACGATGTCCTTGCCGGCCGACAAGGCTCGCCCCGAAAGATCGGTGACGAACGTGGTCCAGAGGATTCCGGGCGGCAGCGCCGGCACAAAGCCCATGAACGAAGCTTGCTTCTTGCTCCAGCCGCGGCTTTTGCCGACCACAATATTGTCGATGAGCATCGGTCCGATGCCGTCGTTGTGCAGCTGCACGAAGATGCGGTTCTCGTAGTCGCCGAGCCGCACGTGTGCGATCGGCATGAGGCTTTTGCGGTTATGGGTCCGCTGCGTCGCCATATTGAAAATGGCGAGGATGATCGAAATGGTCGACACAATGAGCGCAGCGACGGCGGTGACCGCAGCGACGAGATCGTGTTTCGCCGTCAAGAAGGCTACGAGGTCGTCCATGGGGCGCCCCTTGATTCGCGCAGACCCGCTACGATGACACCAATTGGGGAATTACGGTGGTGCTCCCGAGGTTCCATGCGCGCGTTTGTGCCGGGGT
>JASHVC010000745.1 GCA_030039655.1 Xanthobacteraceae bacterium
CGTCGCGCAGCCGCATATTGATGGCGGTCAGCGCCGGCTCGTCGACGCGCTTGATCTCGCCGTCGACGAGTTTGAGCACCGGATAGGTCGCGCTCTCCAGCCGGTGATCGTCCTGGATTTTGGTTTCCTGGAAGCGGCCTTTCAGTCCCGCCGTGAACGTGGTCGCGGCGTTAGTCGAAACTTCTGAGCCGAACAGATCGAGCGACAGCGAGTAATGCAGGTTCAGCTTTCTCTGCATGGTCGGCAGGTCGATGACGCCGAGATCGCGGATTTTGCTGATGTCGTTCGGGTCCTCGATACCGGCTTCCTTCATCGCTTCGCATGTGCGCTGAATGGTGCGGCCGACGCCGGTCTCGCCGACGAACATGTGGTGCGCTTCCTCGGTGAGCATGAAGCGGCAGGTGCGCGAGAGCGGATCGAAGCCGGATTGCGCCAAGCTCTCCAATTGCATTTTCCCATCGCGGTCCGTGAAGAACGTGAACATGTGGAACGACAGCCAGTCCGGCGTTGCTTCATTGAAGGCGCCGAGCATGCGCGGCTTGTCGGCATCGCCGGAGCGGCGCTTCAGCAACTCGCTGGCTTCCTCGCGACCGTCGCGGCCGAAATATTTCTGCAGGATGTAGACCATCGCCCACAGATGCCGTCCTTCTTCGACGTTCACCTGAAAGACGTTGCGCAGGTCGTAGAGCGACGGTGCAGTCTTGCCGAGATAGCGCTGCTGCTCGACGGACGCGGGTTCGGTGTCGCCCTGGATGACCACGAGACGGCGCAGCATCGCGCGATATTCGCCCGGTATGTCCTGCCAGGCCGGTTCGCCGTGGTGGCGGCCGAAAGGAACCGTGCGACCCTCTTCCTGCGGAGCGAGCAGAATGCCCCAGCGGTATTCGGGCATTTTCACATAGTCGAACTTCGCCCAGCCTTTCGGATCGACCGATATCGCTGTGCGCAGATAGACCTCGGCTTGCTGAAAGCCTTCCGGCCCCATGTCCATCCACCAATCGATGTAGCCCGGGTGCCAGCTCTCCAGCGCGCGCAGGACCTGCCGGTCGTCGGCGAGATTGACGTTGTTGGGGATCTTGGTCGTGTAGTCGACGGCTTCGATGGTCATGAAGCGCTCCTGTTTCTCTCTGCTGCGCGCCGCCTTCTTGTCATGCCCGCGAAAGCGGGCATCCAGTAATCACCGATCCCACGACGAATACTGGATCATCCGCCTTCGCGGATGATGACAGCCAGCAGCGGCAGCCACGTCACACTCTCCTCGTGTCGAACACCGGTTTCTGCCCGGTGCCGTAGCGTTTCAACGCACCCTCTTCGCCGATCGCATTGGGCCGCTGGAAGATCCAGTTCTGCCACGCGGTCAGCCGGGCGAAGATTTTCGATTCCATGGTCTCGGGCCCGGCGAAGCGAAGATTGGCCTCCATGCCGGTGAGACCGTCCGGCGAGAAACTGGCGCGCTCTTCGAGGAACACGCGCACTTCGTCGTCCCAATCGATGTCGTCGAGCGCGAAGGTGATCAGGCCAAGGTCCTGCGCGGCCTCGGCGTCGAGCGCCTTGCCGATTTCAGCTTTGACGCGGTCGACATCGGAAGGGTTTGCAAGAAAGCGGCAAGCGAGGCGCGTGAGCCCGTTCGACATCGGATACGGGCCGAAGTTGCAATCGTCGAGCATGACGGCCGCCGGCGGTTTGTTATCTCCGCCGCGGTTGCCGATCAGCATGTAGGAGCGGTCACTGGCGAAGACGAGTTCGGCGAGCGTGCCGGCAAAGCATGAGCCCGGCTCGATCAGCGTCACCAGAGAGCGCGAGGTGAGATCGACGCGCTTGAACACGCGCTTCCACAGACCGCGAATTTCGCGCGCTAGCCAGTGATCCTTGTTGGCGTCGAGGAATTTATCGTAGGCGAGCACCTGCTCCGGATGGCCGGACGACTTGAACACGATCGCGGCGACTTCAAGCTCGTTGATCCGAATGTTCAGAATCGCGTCGTCGAGTTCGCGCGCTAGCTTCAGCGGCCAGAATTCGGCGCCGAGCGCCGCCATGGCGTCGGCCGACGCGGGCGGTGCGCTCACGGGTCCGCGCAACGTAATGGTCGCAAGCCGTGCCGCACGATCGAACTCCACCGAGAGCGAGCTATAGTCCGCGGCGTCGGCCGTGAAGGTGCGGGCGAGCGGAGTGAGCTTAATGCCTTGCGCCGCAGCGCCGCGGTTCGATTTCGCAGCAAGCTCGCGCGCGCGCCCGGTGACCGCCTCGTCGAATTTGGAACCCGGCACGACTTCGTCGACCAGCCGCCATTCGACCGCTCGCTTGCCCTTGACGCCTTCCTCGGTGGTGCAGAACACGTCGGCGTGGTCGCGGCGCACCTTGCGCTTATCTGACACGCGCGTGAGCCCGCCGGTGCCCGGCAGCACCGCGAGCAGCGGCAGCTCCGGCAGCGAGACAGCCGCCGTCCCGTCATCCACCAGAACGATGTAGTCGGACGCCAGCGCCAGCTCGTAGCCGCCGCCCGCCGCCGTGCCGTTGATGGCGCAGATGGTGGCGACGCCGGAATTCTCGGAAAAGTCCTCGATGCCGTTGCGCGTCTCGTTGGTGAATTTGCAGAAGTTGACCTTATGGGCGTGGGTCGCGCCGGCGAGCATGCGGATGTTGGCGCCGGCGGAAAAAACCCGCGGCTTGGCCGAGCGCAGCACGACAACGCGCACCTGCGGATACTCAAAGCGCAGCCGGTCCATGGCGTCGGCGAGTTCGATATCGACACCGAGGTCGTAGGAATTGAGTTTCAGCTCGTAGCCCTCGAACAGCGCGCCCTTCTCGTCCACGTCCATCAGCAACGTGGCGACATCGCCGTCGACCTTGAGCTTCCAGTGGCGATAGCGCCCCGGCTCGGTCTGGAAATCGATCCGCGTCTTGCCGTTCGCGAGAGCGTGCTGCGCACCATGATCTGCGTCGCCCATACTCGACC
>JASHVC010000746.1 GCA_030039655.1 Xanthobacteraceae bacterium
CGATCCGCAGCTGTTATCCCGGATTCACACCGCCGATATTTTGTAGCACACGAACGATGGGCGGATACCGGAGCGGAAGTCGCGCCTCAGAAAACAAATGCCAGGGCTGCCACGAGCAGAATCCCAACACCCATAATGGCGATACTGAGCGGATCATAAGCGGGTCGCATGAACACGGTGGGAGCCTCCCTTATATACGTGCTCCCCGTCCCCTGCTGATTCTCAAGTTGACTTGCAAAAATGGCACTTCTGTGAACGCCGCGTTTGTTACCTCTTACAGTCCACACGGAACCCTTAAATGGTTAGCGCGTTACCGCTCAGGTCTTCCGCCCGCTCCACCTTAATCAGCACGCCAAAGCCTTTCTTTTCTGGATCGCCCTTCTTCTCCGGTTCGATAAGCCGTTTCCAGATTTCCTCGTAGATCGGCCCTGACTTGTAGATCTTTGCCGTTCCGTAGAAACGCGCGATGCCGCCTCGCGGCAACAAGCCGGATTCGCGCAACGACGGATTGCGGAAGTAAACTGTGACTTTAGTACCGTCGGCAAGGCTGGCGGTGGTCGAGCCCCGGCCGCGCTCCCACAGCGCAAAATGCGCGTCGTCGAACACCATGGTGCTGCCGCGCGGAGTGACCTGGGCGAATCCGTTGGGCAATACAGTACCTATCAGGCAAACATGCGCCGGATAGGCGGTGTTGATGGGTTCCTGCAGAACCCTCGGAATGGTCGTCAAGGCATCCCTCCGTAAGCCAATGGGCAACATAGATACGGCATGCCATTGCCGATGCGCAATTCGCTCTGTGAATACTTGATGTTTCGGGTGAAGGACGCCACGTCCAATCGTGAGTGAATTTATTGACCAATGATGCCGCGAAACTTGCCTCGACAGGAGGTGCGATATGAAAAGCAAGGTTCAGCGACAAACCGTCGATCTCTCAGCATTCCCTGATCTGGTCGTCATTTACCTCGGGATGCGCGTCAACGCCTGGACCGGTCTTAAGACCCTGCTGGGTATAGGCCCCCAAATCCAAAACTCTGTCGCCCAGAAACCGGATGGTCTCCTGTTCCACGAATATTTCATCATGTCGTTGATTCCGGTGCACGTCGGCATGCGTCAATACTGGCGCGACTTCGACGCTTTGGAAGCATGGTCGCGCTCTCCACCCCATCGCGAGTGGTGGCTGGACTTCCTTCGATCATCGCGGGGAACTGGCTTCTGGCACGAGGCATACTTCATGCGCGGTGGCATGGAGGCGGTCTACGACGACGTGCCCGTTCCGCTGGGCTTCGGACAATTCGCGCCTCTGCAGCCTGCGCGTGGGCCGATGTTCTCGGCCCGGACCCGAGCCAAGCTGGCCGGCGAGCCGCCCCCTGCAGTGATACAAGAGACTGAAATTTATGATGTGGGTCGCCCGTGACGAAGCTCTGGCGACGGCAGACGCGCTTCACTGCCTACGTGCCGCGCGCACGCGCGCGATAAGCTCTTCGACCTGCGGCAGCATATGCTGCACCATGACGTTGACGCCCTTGGCGTTCGGATGTTCGGCGTCCATTTGATAGAGGGCTGGATTGCCCTCAACGCCATCAAGGATGAACGGATACCAGACGAAGGAATAATTCGCCGACAGCCACGGATAGATGGCTGCAAAAGCGCGCACATAGGCCTCACCCGCGCTCGCGAACCCGCGCATACCAGTCAACAGCACCTGGATATGGCGCTCCTTCATCCGCTGCAGGATCGCGGCGAGCCCCGCCCTAGTCACGTTCGGGTCTATGTCGCGTTCAGCGTCGTTGCCGCCGAGCTCGATGATCAGTGCGTCAGTGCCCTCCGGCACGGACTTGTCGAGACGGTGCAGCCCGTCCGCGACCGTGTCGCCGGAGACGCCAGCGTTCACGACCGTAACCGCGTAGCCCTTCTGCCTGAGAACCTGTTCCAAGCGTTCCGGGAAAGCGGGGCTAAAGAGCAGGCCGAAGCCGGCAGCGATCGAATCGCCGATCACTACAATCTTCACCGGCCGGTCTCCGCTCGCCGGCAACGCATACGATGCGCTGCAACTCAAGCAGAGCACGACCGGGACCAGCACGGCGAGCCGCCACACCGCAGCGACCGTCATCCGCCGCGAGTTGAAGCGCGAGTGCTGGTGCCGCATGAACGCTCCCTAGCATCGGGACAATCAATCCGGCATCTGGCTTAGTTTGCGCTGAAACGAGCCTTCTTGAGCCAGTTCGTCGGCGGACGATCTGATCGACGCCAGATTCGGTCGAAGATGGTCTCGGCCGCTGGTGACCGCAGACGAGATTCGAGCATGCAACGTTGCGCACGCAGAAGCAACTGCCTGCTTGCCGCGCGACGCCACGGCGAGCGCCTTGATCCAAGGACTTTGCCTCCGGGCACCTGGCGCCCAGAGCTCGTCGTAGTTGGCGAACATCTTCAGCGTTTTGTCGTACCGCGTCGGCTCGATCCACGGCAGGATTCGGCGAAGGATTGCGTTACAGATCGTCGAAGTGTGCCGCACGTAAAGATCGATTGGATCGAGCTGATACCGCAAGTGGAACTTGGGATCGTAGTTCAAGGCGCTGCTATGAAACCGTTTGTAGCCGTGCGCGATGGCCCAACTGATCAGGTCACGGAAAGTGTAGTGGTACAGGTGCAGGTCGAGCGCGACCTCGTAATCGAGACCGAGATACTCGCCGTGGATCATATCGCCTTGAAGAAGGCATGACCCGAAGGCGACGACCTTGCCGTTCTGACGCCAGACAAAGAAACGATTCTTGTCGCCAAGCCGCGAGCTAAGGCCGCAAAAAAAGTCCTTGGTCAGTTTCTCGAAATGCAGGTTGGATCGATGATAAACCTGCAGATAAAGCGGGTAGATCTCGTCGATCATCGGCGCAATATCGTCGACGACACTCATCTCAATCGGGGCCGCCTGTTCGGCCACCTTCAATTTCTGCCGCAACTTTTTCCGCGCGTTACCGCTGAGCGCGCGCTGCATGTACTCCTCGAAGCTCGCATAATCGATATTGAGCATGACGTTGGGAAGACTCGGAATTCTGGCGAAATCCTTGTCCACGAAGCATTCCAGGGCCGCCCGATATTTGGCGGGAAATTCCTTGAGCACCACGAGCCGCGCTTTTAGCTTGCGCGCCTCGTTCACCAGCACCGACGCCAGCTGGCGCGCTGCGGAATGTTGCGCGTATTCATTCTTGCCGTCGAGGTGTCCTTCTCCCGCGGCGCACCCCATCATCAGCGTGCGCGCGCGCATAAAGCCGGGCCACAGGCGACGAATGAAATTCGTCAGCCAGCCGAATTGCGGGCTCGCGCCGATGAGCAAATCCAAGTCGAGAACAAAGAACGGTTGGATGGCGCAAATCGCGCCGGTCTCATCGCGGATTATAAAATATCTGTAATCAAACTCGCCGTGGATTGTATCCTCGACCAGTTCGTAATAGCGACGATCCTTTGCTTCCCCGCCGAAGGCATTTGTCCAGCGTTCGCATTCCGTCGCCTCTATCCGCGAAACGACCTCTACGCCGCCTGTCGGCAGCGCAACGTTGTCCTGTTCGGGAATGAAGGCGATTTGATTCATGACTAGCCCCCTACGCACGCTTAGTCTTCTTGTAACCATAAGCGATAATGGAAAATTTATGCGCAATCAAACGCAAAGTTTGATCTTTGTTTGATTCTTTATTTGATTCAGAGCGCAGCGTTAACGCGCGGCCGCACCGCAAATCACGGCGGCCGAACACAAACCAATCCTCGACGACATCCGTTTCGTCGATTAAGCGCGTTCGCGCCGGCGACCTGCGCGCGCCGGCGCTAACCAGAGCGGTGCATGAGGGATTGTCGCCCCGCGCCGCAACGCAAATAGTTTCGCTCAGCGGCGCGCCGAATCCATTGCGTCAAATCGGCGCGGAGTGCAAAAATATACAACTGTGGCGGTCACGCGTGGTCGTTGACCCCTTTAGAGGTATTCCGACGGTACGGCGCGCAAAAGGTTGATTGTGCAGGACGGAAGGCAAGTATAGCTGAACGACCGTTCACATTCGACATTGAAAGACGATCAGCCGCTCGACGGAGGCGTTCATGGTTAAGCCTAAAGTCGAAGCCCGCGTGAGTGTGAGGGACGACGGCCCCTACGATGTTACCGGAAATATTCCGCTGGCGAAGCAGATCATCTCGGCCAATGCGGACGGAGATTCCGAAAGCTGGACGGAAGGCCATCACTATCCGGCGCGACAGAAATATTCGCTGTGCCGCTGCGGTCAGTCCAGCACCAAGCCGTTTTGCGACGGCACCCACGCCAAGGTCGGGTTCGATGGCACCGAGACCGCAAGCCGCGAACCCTATCTGGACCAAGCCAACACTCTCGACGGCCCCGTGTTGGCACTTACCGATGCCGAGAGCCTGTGCGCATTCGGACGCTTTTGCGATCCGAACGGTAAAGTGTGGAATCAAGTCCGCAGCACCGACGATCCGCAGGTGCGTGCCATGTTCGTTCGGCAGGTCGGCAATTGCCCGGCGGGCCGGCTCGTTGCGTGGGACAAATCATCAGGCCAGGCGATCGAGCCGCATCTGCCGCTTTCCATCGGTCTGATTGAAGATCCGGCGGAAGGCTGCGCCGGCCCGATTTGGCTGCGAGGCAGGATCGTGGTGGTTGCCGCGGATGGGTTCGAATATGAGGTGCGCAACCGCGTAACGCTCTGCCGCTGCGGAGCGTCACGCAACAAGCCGTTCTGCGACGGCACTCACGCGTCGATCAAATTCCAAGCACCGTAGTGCGCGCCAAGCGTCTTGAGAGCGGCACGCTTTTTGGCTTGCCGCCATGTGAGGATTCGGCAACCATCGCGGTTCGTCTCAAACTTCCTACGCTCCATGAATCTCAGCTTCGACACCCTGAACATCGCGCAGCCTAAAGAGCACGTCACGCTGGTGACTCTCAATCGGCCGGCTGCAGCCAACGCGATGAATACGCAACTTGGCACCGAGCTCATGATGCTGTTCGAGGCGCTGAACCTCAACGTCGCACCAGCCCGCTGCGTCGTCCTGACCGGCGCCGGAGATCGGGCGTTTTGCGCCGGCGCTGACCTCAAAGAGCGTAAGGACATGACCGATGAGGCATGGGTTCAACAGCACCTGATCTACGAGCGCATGGCACGGGCAATTTTGGCGTGCCCGATTCCGATCATCGCGGCTGTGAACGGCGCGGCCTTTGGCGGCGGCTGCGAAATCGCACTCGCCTGTGATTTCATCTACGCGGCGGAGCACGCCAGATTTGCTTTGACCGAAGTCACGCTCGGCATCATGCCGGGCGCCGGCGGAACACAGAACCTGCCGCGTGCGGTCGGCGAGCGGCGCGCGAAGGAAATCATCCTCACTGGCAAACCCTTCACGGCCGCCGAGGCCCTGCAATGGGGCCTTGTGAACCGTGTGCTTACGGGCCCCGGACTCGTTGCCGCCTCCGTCGAGACCGCAGACGCCATTGCGCGCAACGCGCCGATCTCCGTGCGCCAGGCCAAGCAAGCCATAAGCCGCGGCTTGAATATGTCGCTTTGGGACGGCCTCGCCCTGGAGATCGAAGCGTATCACCGAACGATCCCCACGGAAGATCGGCGCGAAGGGATCAGATCGTTCAACGAGAAACGGCCGCCGAATTTCAAGGGTAAGTGAGCCTAGACGCCAGCAAGACCGCCCTTCCCTCTGCGCCGAATATGGTCTAAAGACCGCGGCGCGCGGGGCCTAGCCCCCGGCGCCTGGCCAAGGACGCGCGAGTAGCGCGCCCTTTTTTTGTGCCCACATACGGAAGCGATGCCCAAGCGGACCGACATTTCCTCGATCCTGATCATCGGCGCGGGTCCGATCGTCATCGGCCAGGCTTGCGAGTTCGACTATTCGGGGACCCAAGCCTGCAAGGCGCTGAAGGCCGAGGGCTACCGGGTCGTGCTCGTCAATTCCAACCCGGCCACCATCATGACGGACCCGGAATTGGCGGATGCGACCTATGTGGAACCGATCACGCCCGAGATCGTCGCCAAGATCATCGAGAAGGAGCGGCA
>JASHVC010000747.1 GCA_030039655.1 Xanthobacteraceae bacterium
AAGACCGCGGCTTAAGTCTACATCAACCGCATCTGGCTCAGCACCGCGCGGCCAAGCAGGCCGTATGGGTTGGCGAGCGTCTCCAGCATTTCGAAATGATTGTAGCCTTCGCCGACCAATAGCTGGACCGGCTTGCCGGTGGCTTTCACCGCGGCGGCGAAGTCGCGCGTCTGCCGCTGGAATTCTGGCGTCTCGTAGGTGCCGTAGGTCAGCACGAGCGGCGTGTGCAAACGGTCGAGATGCCGCATGGCGCTGAGTTCCTGCTCCATCTCGTCGGTGAATTTCACGTATTTGGATCGCTTGGACAGCCGCACCGGCTTGAGATCATACATGCCGCTTGACAGCGCCGCGCCTTTGAGAATGTCGAGTGGCAAGACGTCCTTCGCCCAATCATGCGTCACCGTGCAGCCGGCGAGATGCGAGCCGGAGGAATGCGAAATGAGATGCAGCCGATTGCGGTCGCCGCCGAATTTATCGGCGTTGCGGAAAACCCAGCCGACAGCGCGCCGCACCTGCTCGACCATGGGAAACAAACTGCCACCGGCCGCGTCCACATTGGTGAAATCGAGCACCACGAAGTTGGCGCCGATATCCACGAATGGTTCGGCCAGATAAGTGAACTCGGGTGCGGCGCCGTTACGCCACGCGCCGCCGTGTACGAAGATCGCGACTGGCGCATTCGGCGTTTTGGTCCTGTAAACGTCGAGTCCTTCAATGGGCGTCGGTCCGTAAGCGAAGCGTTCGGGCTTGCCGATGCGCCCCAGGGCTTCGGCGCTGTTGGCAAGGCGCCGCTTACCGAGCTGGTCGCGGTTCGGTGCGTACACGATCTGATCGTAGGCGTCGTCCAGCTCCTGCTGGTCCATGTTGAGCCAGACGATTGGCCCTTTGACTCTCGCGGCGGCGGTTGCGGTATTCATCCTCTTCCCTCACTGCGCGTTTGGTGCCGACGGCTCAACCAGTGCCGCGGCCCGCTGTACGATGGTCTTGGGCGCGGCATAAGCCTTCGCCAGCATCTTTTCAATCTCCTGCCCGGTCAGCGGATCGATCTCGAGTTCGGTCTTTTCCGCCTCGGCGACGAAGCCGGGATCCTTCAAGGTCTCCGCAAACGCCTGGCGCAGCGCGTCAACGCGGTCGGCCGGCGTGCCCGGCGGCGTCGCGAACGGCCGGCCGGCTTCCTGGCGCAGCAGAATAAGCTCCATGACTTGTCTGTTTTGCCGATCGCTGACGAGGTCGAGCGCGCTCGGCACGTCCGGCAAGTCGCGCAGTTTGGTCAGCCCCAGCTGCACGATCACGTTGAGCAGATGATCGTTCACCCAACGCGGCCGCGAAGCCTTCATGGTCGACCACGACAGGCCGCAGACGCCTTCGGCCTCGCCGCTCTCAAGCGCAATCGTGAGGCCGGAGCCCGGATCGTAACCGGAGATCACCTTGAACTTGGTGCCGATCAGCTCGTTGAGCATCTTCGGCACGATCGCGGTGTTCGAGGTCGCGCCGGCCGCGGCAACGATGACTTGGCGCTCGCGCGCCGCCGCGATGGTCTTCACCGGACTCGAATGCCAAGTGCCGCAGACATTCTCCAGCTTGCCGATGCTGCCGAGCCATTTGAACTGTAGGGCGTCGTAGTGGGCGGCCGCGTTGCCGAACAGCGGATCCATCGCGGCGCCGTTGGTGAAGGCTCCGACCACCGAGCCGTCGCGTTCGAAGCTGTTATAGAGCGCGCTTGCGGCCGCCAGCCCGGCCGCCGCCGGCATGTTCTTCGGCACAATAGCCGGATGCCCCGGAATGTGATTGGTCCAATAGCGGGCAAAGGAGCGCGCATAGACGTCGTAACCGCCGCCAGCGCCGCTGCCGACCAGCATGGTGATCGGATGCGACTTGTAGAAGTCCTGGACCGACTGGGCATGGGCGTTATAGGGCGACAATACCAAGGCAAGACGTACAACAAAACTAATAAGTGTCATCGTCCGCGCAGGCGGACGATCCAGTAATCGCCAAATAGGAGGGACTGTTTGTATCATCACGGTCACTGTGATTGCTGGATGCTCCGCCTTCGCGGAGCATGACAGGCTAAGGAGTCTTCAGCCTATACTTCTGCTGCATCGCCGTGAAGAATCCATCCTTCTTCAGCGCATCCAGCAAGCTGGTGTCCAGATAATCGCCGACCTTCTGGCTGACATTCGGAAATTGCTTGAGGATATTGGCGGCGCCCGGGGCCGACGGTTCGAGGTTTTGCGGCGATTGTTGCTTGAAGTCATTGTAGGTGATGTCGAGGATTTTCGTACTGCTAATTTTCAGCTCCTTGGCCAAGACCTGCTTGGCGCGCTTCGCGTTGGCGAGAGCGATGTAATTGCCCTCGATGCTCGCCTTGAGAAAGCGCATGAGCAGATCGCGGCGCGCCCCAATGTCGTCGTGGCGCACTACGATGCCGCTGAATAGCCACGGGATCTGGTCCGGGACGAGATCGACCAATACGTTGACTCCCTCGGCACGCGCCTGCGACGATGCGGGCTCGTTCAGCGCCGTCGCTTTGATTTCACCCGACTTCACCGCCGCCAATCGGCGCGAACCGCCGCCGAATTCTTTGATGATCACGTCGTCGCGCGTAAGGCCGAGCTTCCGCAACGCTAGGGTCACCGTCGAATCGCTTTCCGACCCGAACGTGCTCACGCCGACTACACCGCCCTTTAGATCGGCGGCGGTCTTCACGCCAGGCGCCGAGAAGAACGTGAAGCGAATCACGTTCGAGAGCGAGCCAATCACGCGCAGATCGCCGCCCGATTGGTTGACGCGGATGACGGAGGAGAGGCCGACATGCATCACGTCGATGCGGCCTGCTTGTAGTTCGGCGGCGCCCTTGCTGCCGCCGCTCATATTTATGATATCGACGTTGAGGCCTTGCGCCGCGTAGAGCCCGGCGGCATGGGCCATGTACCACGCCAGAACCGTATTCACCGGATCGGAAATGCCGGCCTTGATAAGAATCGGCGGCGGCGTTTGTTGCGCCGATGCGCGCCCTGACGAAGCCAACAGCGCAGACAGTGACAACGACAGGAACGAGCGCTTCGTCTGCATTGCTATTCTTCCCCCGCGTTTTTGTCGTGCTCCGCCGACGTTAGAACTCCCGAAACAACCGGCCGAATCCGTTGATGCGGTCCTTGATACCGCAGCGGCGCAGCGCATCCCAGACAATGGCCTGATGGGCGGCCATGCAGCTCACGCCGAACTCGCGTTCAAGCACATCGAGCGCGCCGGCCGTCGGCCAGTGCGGCGACGGAAACAAGATCGAGTCGGCGTCGGGATGTTGTTTCATCAGCGCGCGTCCCATGTCGATGGCGGCATGGCGCGGGATGCGGCCGATCTGATTGAAGGGCGAGCCCCAGCCGGTTGCGCCCAGAACCTCGCAGCCGAAGTGCCGCGGGTAGCCCGCGACGCGGTCGGTGTCCTTTGTTTCGTAGGGGTGCGCCACCACTACTTTTTTGCAACCGAGTGCTTTGGCGGCGGCGGCCTGAGCCGAAGTCGACGTTGACACCTTTACTTTCAGCTCGGCCTCCAGATCGCGGATGATTTGCTCGGCATTCGCCGTGCCGCGCGACAGATTGATGGGCACGCCGCCGAGCACGACGATATCGCAGCCGGCCGCCGCCATCTCGCGCGCCGCCCGCATGCTGATGTCATAGGACTGATCAACCTCGTCTTTGCTGCGCACTACGATGGCGAGCGAAGTGACAACGAGCGTCACGCCCGCCGGTACGATTTTGTAAAACTCGTAGGGAAACACTTCGGTGGTGAGCGGCGGAGACGTGTAACCGATGCGGGCGCGGCTGCCGTAGATGTCGCTGCGGGGCTGATCCGTCATTGCGGGTACCGTTCTGTCATTTCGGGCGCGCAAGCTATCGGCCGTGCCGGCGCTTGTCCATGCGCGGCCGATAGGACGGGACCCGCGTCAATTTCTACGCAGAAATAGCTGGTGCCGATGATATGATTGCATCGCAGCTACTCGGGAGACAGCGATGCAGCGCGTAACCATCACCATCGACGACGGGCTTGCCGCCGAGCTTGACCACTTTATGGCCGGGCGTGGCTACGCCAACCGCTCCGAGGCGATCCGCGACCTTGCCCGGTCCGGCTTGCAGCAGGCCGCAACCGAAGTTGCGGGCTCGCGGCCGTGCGTCGCCGCGCTGGTCTACATGTATGACCACGAGGCGCGCGAACTGCCCAAGCGGCTCACGCGCGACTTCCACGAGCGCCATGATCTCGCGCACACGACGCTGCACGTGCATCTCGATCATGAAAGCTGTCTCGAAGTCACCGTGCTCAAGGGCCGCGGTTCCGACGTGCAGCAATTCGCCGACCATGTCATCGCCGAACGCGGCGTGCGCCACGGTCACGTGGTCTACCTGCCGGCCGACGGCGCTCATACGCATGGCCGCGGCGAAACGCACACTCATGCACATGTGCACAGTCACGCAACTAAGCGGCGCAAGGCCGGATGAACCTTAGACCCGCTGGAAATAATCGGGCCGCTCGACCCGTCGCAACGCGGTGAAATGCCAGGCCCAGATGACGACGACGGCGAGCACGACCACGCCGCCAAGCACCGCGGAGCCGACGGCGCCAAACCAGTCTGCGGTGATGCCCGACTCGAACATGCCGATCTGACTGGCGCAGTTGACGAACAGCGTGTTGACCGCGAATACGCGTCCGCGCATCTCGTTGGGTGTTGCGAACTGAATGAGCGATTGGCGGATCACCGTGCTGAGCATGTCCGCCACACCGACCAGGAACAGTAGGGCAAGGGACCAGGCCGTGCTTCGCGATAACCCGAAGGCAATCGTGGCGACGCCGTACGCGGCAACTCCCGCGAACATGATCCGGCCCGCGGCGCTCCGCACCGGCCTGCGCGCCAGCACGCTGGCGACGATCACCGCGCCGGTCGCCGGCGCGGCACGCAGCAAGCCGAATCCCCACGAATTAATCTGCAAAATGTCGCGGGCGAAAATCGGCAGCAGCGCGACGACACCGCCAAAGAGCGTCGCGACGAGATCGAGCGACATGGCGCCGAGAACCACGGGCTCGTTCCAGATGAAGCGCAGGCCGGCGATGATCGTGGTCCATGTCACCTTCGGCCGCTCAGCGGCGAGCCGCGGAACCGGAAGCCGCGCGCTGGCGACTCCCGCGATGGCGATGAGCAAGGCGCACAAGTCGAAATCAACGCCCACGCCAAAGGCGTAGAGCAAGCCGCCCAGCGCCGGCCCAACCAGCTGCGACATCTTGCCGGCGGAAGCATGGAGCGAGACGGCTGGCATCAAAATCTCGCGCGGCACCGTCGAGGCGACCAGCGATTGCAGCGCCGGCGCCTCGAATGTTCGCGCCACGGCGTTGACGAACAGCAGCACGAAGATCGGCCGCACCGGATGATCGACCGTTGTGACCAGCACCAATAAGCCAGCCGAGACGGCGAACTCAATTACATAACAGCAATTGAGAATGAGCCGCCGGCTGTGATGGTCGATGATTTGTCCGGCGAGGAGCGTCAGCGCCAGCGGCGGCAGAAACTGCACGAGCCCGATGAGACCCAACGCGAGCGCGCTACCGGTGAGATCGTAGATCAGCCAGCCGACCGCCACCGCCTGCATCTGGTTGGCGGTGTTTGCGGCGATGCGCGTGACGAACAGAAGCCGAAACGGGCGATGAAGAAGCGGGGCTGGGACGGCTCTCCTGGCGGCCGAAGTTTCGTTCATCGCCTTGGCGTCGTCACCTTTCGTCCGGCCCGGCTGCGTGTATGCAAACTATACGGCCCGCTCACGTGAGCCAAGGGCGAGACTTCGTCATTGCGAGCCAACGGACCTGCGCGAAGTCGCGCGGTCCGATGACAGGCTCCGCGAAGCAATTCAGGGCGGCTTGCATCGAGCCAGCGGCCCCTGGAT
>JASHVC010000748.1 GCA_030039655.1 Xanthobacteraceae bacterium
AATCACCGCTGAGAGGCCGAGCCACCATATTGAGGCCGGCGCCGCCTCATCCAGATCCACGAAAGCCTGCAACGTGAAGCGCTCGCGTGCAGATCGCACCTCGATCTTGGGCGTACCGATCTCGGTAACCACGCGCATGCCGGTACGATAGCCGCCAAACTGATATGCCGCCCATTCGGTCGAGGGCGAAAAGTTCAATTCGTAGTAGCCGCCTTCCGGTGAGCTGCGGACGAAAGCTTCGAAGCAGGTATGACGCCACAGCTCATCAGCGCGCTCCGGGACTTTTACGGGCGGCAGCAGCAAATCGCCGATATTGCCGGCCACGGCGTAACACAACAGCAGACCGCCGGCTCGCGGGCGCACCACATCAACTTCGATGTCCGTCACTGCGGCGCAAAGCGAGTCTGGATGGCGCTTCAGTCGGTAGCGCATGCCGGCATTGTACCGGCCCGCAGGTTGCCTGTTCAGGTATTGTTGGCCCCGCCGTCGACCGCGATGGTCTGGCCGGTGATGAAGTCGCTGTCGGCCGAAGCGAGGAAAACGAGCGCCCCCAAAAGGTCCTCGGGATATTCGTCGCGCTTGATCGCGCGGCGCACGATCGAGGGCTGCTGCGAGTGGGCGAGATGATTGGGGTTTTCCTTGATCACACTGTCAGAGAGCGTGAAGCCGGGTGCGAGGCTGTTGACGCAAATATTGTACTCACCGAGTTCGCGGGAAATAGAGCGCGTGAGCGCCGTCACCGCGCCCTTCGACGTCACGTAGTGCGAGAAGTTCGGAATGCCGCGTGCGACGGTTCCAGAGCTGATGTTGATGATCTTGCCGTACTTCTGCGCGATCATGTGCGGCGCCACGTGCTTGGTCATGAGAAACACGCCGCGGACATTGATCGCCATGACGCGATCCCAAAGCGCAACATCGATGTCGAGGACTTTCTGCTCGGCCAGCGGCGCAAACAATGCCGCGTTGTTGACCAAAATATCGATCTTGCTGAAGCGCTCGACGGTCTGCGCCACGAGCTTCTTCACAGCGCCCTCATCGCTCACGTCGGTGACGGAGCTGGCGACTGAGTTGGCGCCGTGCTGGCGAGCAATCTCCGCCGCCAAATCCTTGGCGTCGGAGATGTCGGCGATCATCAGGCGAGCACCCTCCCCCGCCAGCTTCTTGGCGTAGTGCACGCCAATACCCTTGGCACCCCCCGTAAGCAGCGCCACGCGGTTATCGAGCCGTCCCATGAATTACCTCCCTGGGGCCACAGTTTGCCGTGCAGCGAGGCAGCGGCTACGGCTGCGTGCCGTGCGCGGCGATGAACTTGGCGAAAGCCGCAAGCTGCTGCTTGATGAATCCGACGGTTTGCTCGTCGGTGATCTTACCGGTCTTATCGTCAATACGCTGGGCGCAGTTGCCGATGAAGATTTCCGGCTTGTTCAAGGTCATCGCGTCGAGGAACACCATGGTGCGGCGCAGATCATACTGCACACGGGCGCCGCCGACCGGACCTGGAGAGGCCGATTGCAGCGCGACGGGCTTTCCCGCGAACGGCTGGTTTTGCAGTCGGGAGACCCAGTCGATCGCATTCTTGAGCCCGCCGGGAACGCCGAAATTGTATTCCGGGGTGTTGATGATTACCCCGTCGGCTGCGCGGATCGCGTCGGCGAGCTTTTGCACCGGCGCCGGGAAGCCGGTCGAGTTCTGGATGTCGGCATTGTAAAGGGGGAACTCGCTAAATGGGGGCGCCTCCGTGATCTTCATGCCTTCAGGTGCGAGGGCGGGCAGCGCATTCATCACCATGCGATTGTACGAGCCTTTGCGCAGACTGCCGCAAATGCTGATGACGTTGAGTATCTTGTCGGCCATATCATCCTCTTAGGAATTTTGCTGATCCGCTCACCTGGTGGCTACCCCGGCTGACGGCTGCGATCGCCGTTGAAGATAGCTGCATATAACTTTGCCGCAACGATCTCGGAGAGAGAGTTCGCGGCAAATCCAGATCACGCTCCGCAATCGGGGCAAAGCGCCTCAATTGTTTAGGATAGGAAAGTCCTTCGGCGAGCGCCGACCCGGCAGCGATTCCACGAAGGCGTAAATGTCGGCAATGTCCTTGTCGGACAGAATTGCCGTAGGGAATGCCGGCATGTCGTTGATCGGATTTCTGATCTGGCCTTTGAACCCGTCGAAGGGCATCTCCGTATGCGCAAGGATCGGCGCGGGGGTGTTATAGGCGCCGCCTTGTCCCGAACGGCCATGACAGGTGAAGCAGCCATCGGCCAGGTAGAGGCGCTTGCCGTTCGCGGCATCGCCGCGCGGGGCGTCCTGCGCCTGCGCTACTGCAAAAGCTCCGGCGCCGAGGGCAGCTACCGCTGCGGCTGTCAGCGTGACCTTTGTTAGCACCTTCATCGCAAAGCTCCTCAGCGCGGATCGGTGACGACGTCAATGACGGCCGGCCCCCCAGCCTTGACCGCTGCGATGGCGCGCTTGAGCGCAGGCGCAAGGTCCTTCGGATCGGTGATGGGGCCTTCGCCGTGGGCACCGAGACCACGCGAAACTTCGGCGTAGTTGATGTTCGGATCCTTGATGGTGGTACCGATATCCATCTTCTCGACATTGCGTCCGTGCCGCGCCGCCATCGCCACCAGATACATGTATTCCTGATGATAGGCGCGATTGTTCTGAATGATGTAGAGGATCGGGATTTGGTGGTGCGCAGCCGTCCAGACGGCGCCCGGGCTGAACATGAAGTCGCCGTCACCGCCGAAGGCAAGCGTGAAGCGCCCATGCTTCTTGTTAGCAAGCGCCGCGCCGATCGAGGCCGGCAGGTTGTAGCCGACGCCGGCACCTCCGGACACGCCATTCCATTGATGCGGCTTCTTGAAGTCCCACAGCCGATGCATCCAACTGAGACGGATCGACGTACCCACGACCGACCAGTCCTCATCCTTAATCTGATTGTAGACCTCGGCGCACATGCGCGCCGTGGTGATCGGGCTTGCATCCCAAGCGATCGTCGCATCGGTCTTCGATTGCTCGACCATAGCCAGATGTGCCTTGGCGAGCTTTTCGCCGCGCTCAGCAAAGGCCGCCTTGTTGCCGTCGTTTATGAGGCGCTTGACCGCCTCGGTGAGCACCGGCAGCGAGATCTCGCCATCGCCAGCGATGTCGAGATCGACATCCTGCCAGCGGCCGAAATCTTGGTAGTTCGATTTCATAAACAGATCGCGCACGCCCAGCGTGATGACCTTGGTCCCCGGTTTGGTGGCCGGGTGCGATGTACGCACGATGCGATCGCGGAAGTGCGTCAGCGTCCCCCAAAGGTCGTTCATCTCGATCGCTAGAATGACATCGGCCTGGCCGATCAAAGCCCGGCGGAAGCTCTGATTGAGCGGATGGCGCGACGGGAAATTCATGCGGCCCAAATTGTCGATGACACCGCACTGCAGCGTTTCGGCAAGCGCAACAAGGTTCGTCATGCCCGCCGGCGTGCGCGCCACACGATCGCAAATGATGAGCGGATTCTTCGCCTCGACCAGCATCTTGGCGGCTTCGGCGAGGGCCGCCGCATCGCCCTGTGGCGGCACCACCGGCTCGAACTTGGGCACCCGCAGGTTTTCTGCGTCACGGATTGGATTTTCCTGGAGCTCTTGATCGAGCGCGAGGAACACCGGTCCCATGGGCGGCGTCGTCGCGATCTTATAGGCGCGCACCGCGGACTCGCCGAAATGCGGCAATGACGCGGGTTGATCGTCCCATTTGGTGAACTCGCGCACGAGCGCACCGATGTCGACGCCCGAATGCACCCACTCGGCACCCGGCGCGCGCTTGTCCGCCTCCATGATGTTGCCGCCCATGATCAGCAACGGAACGCGGTCGCACCATGTGTTGTAGATGCCCATGGTTGCGTGCTGCAGGCCGACCACACCGTGGCATGCCATGGCCATGGGTTTGCCTTCCATCTTGGCGTAGCCCTGGCCGATGTGAGCGGCGATGTCCTCGTGTACACAAGTGATGATTTCGGGCTTGTTGCCGCCGTGATTGACGACAGCTTCGTGCAAGCCGCGGTAACTCGACGCGCAGTTGATCGCCAGATACTCGATGCCAAGCGAATTGAGCACGTCGGTCATGTAGTCGCCGCCACTCGAGGTCTGATTCACCGGATCGTTCTCCGGCGCCATGGTCTCGGCTGCGATCTGGCGGGGACCTGGAAGGGCCGCCTTCATCCGCTCTTGCAACCGATCTTGCGGCGCGGCCGGGAACGCGTTTGCGGTGACCGGCGGTGTGGCCGCAGTGGCCGCGGCGGCGCCAACGAGACCTGCGCCTTTGAGAAAATTGCGACGGCTGGCCTTGGTCGAACTACGGCCTTTGGACATGGCGTCCCTCCCAGGAATGGCGAAAAAAGCGGCAGATTCTTTGCCTTGCTTAACTGTCGCCCGCGACGGCCGGGCCAGTCAAGCGCGCCCGCGGCAAGGCTGAATTGCGCAGCAAAACCGCTACGAGCTTGGTGAGTTCAACAGCGCTGGCGCCACGATCTCTTTCCAGCTCTGTGGCGGCGCTTTCAATTCGCCATGGCGGCCCATGAAATCGGCGAACGCCTGGATGCCCTCCACGGGGCTCCCGAACTCGTCCTTGTTCGCTCTGAGCACCACCTCGATGTCGGCCGCGTCGAGCGCCTTGGACGGTTCATGTTCCAAATAAATTTGCGCCGCCCGCCGCGGATCGTCATGGATCAGACGCGCGGCTTCATCCATCGCCTTGTCGATGATTTCGGGAATTTTCGGATGCGCCTCGATATAACTTTTGGCGGCGCCGATCATAAGGAATGACGACTTGCCACCGATCACGTCCTCGGAGCTAAGAATGCGATGGATTTTCGAATCCTTGAGCGCGATCTGCGTGAACGGCGGCGATGCGAAATAGGCGGTCGGACCGTCACCACTGAACAGCGCAGCGATCGCGTCGGTGTGGGAGAGCGCAACGACCTGATCCCGCAGCCGATCATACGGGCCGAGTACTTTCTCTGACTGCATCTCCAACAGATACATCTGCGGCGCGGTCAGCGTCGGTAGGGCGATGCGATCCGTTGGACGTAGATCGGCGATGCTCCGCACCCGCCGCTCACCGCTCAGGAGGACGAGCGGCACCGTAGTCATGCCGGAAACGGCGAAAATCTGCCGGCGGGTGTCCTTTGTTTCCTTACCTTTCTGCCACGCGGTGAGCAGCGGCGCCGTGCCAAACGGCCCCATGCCGATTGTTCGCGACCCAATTGCATCCTGCACTGCGGCGGCGCTGAGCAGGCGCTCGTAGCTCGCTTTTATCGCGAGATGTTGCTCTTTGCCGTACTTCTCGACGAGCTTCATGTCCTCGCAGATGTAAGTCGGCAGGAACGCGAGGCCAAAACCAATTCCGATCTTAACCTGCTCTTCGGCGTGCGCAGGCACCGCCGGAACCGAAAGCAAGAACAGCGCGATAACGCTATGGAACCAGCTGCGCCGCAAAACCACCCTGCCCTCTACGCAACAATTCGCGTCGCTCTTATTATCCGCGACCGGTCCTCCGCAGCACGTGCACGCTGAAGAGGCCGTCAGTGAACACCTTCACGGGCGACCACCTGTTCTTGCGCGCCAAGGCCCGGAAGGATTTCACCGTGTATTTGTAGCTGTTTTCCGTGTGGATGGTCACGCCCGCCCGAAAATCGATCGCAGCGCCATTGATCCGGACCGTTTGGCGCTGGGTGCTGACAAGATGCATCTCTATGCGGCTTTTCTTGCGATTGAAGAATGCTTTGTGCTTGAACGCCGCCAGGTCGAAATCGGCGCCGAGCTCACGATTCATCCGCGTCAGAAGGTTGAGGTTGAAACGAGCAGTGACCTCTTCGGCGTCGTTGTAGGCGCGATTGAGCGTCTCTTCGTCCTTCACCAGATCGATGCCGACCACGAGCAGCGAACCGGTGCCCAACATCTTGCCGATATGGCGCAGAAAACGGCCAGCCTCATCGGGCTCGAAATTGCCGATGGTCGAACCCGGAAAAAACCCTACGCGTGGCAGGCGCGCGAGATGCCGGGGTATCGCGAATTTCTGCGTGAAGTCCTCGACCAGCGGATGCACCAGAAGGTGCGGCAGATCCCGGCGCAGCTGCACCAAATCCTGCTGCAGAAAATCACCGGAGATGTCGACCGGGATGTAAGCCTCGACGGTCGCCGCGGCGCTGAGCAGAATACGCGCCTTGCGGCTTGACCCGCTGCCGAATTCGATCAGCGCGGACCCGGACGGAAACATCGAGGCGATTGCCGGCGCGTTATCCTGCAAGATTCCGATTTCGCAGCGCGTCGGGTAATATTCCGGTAGTTGCGTGATACGCTCGAACAAGGCCGAGCCCTGCAGGTCGTAAAAATATTTGGGCGACAAAGCCTTTGGTTTCGCCGTCAGCCCAGCGATTGCGTCGGCCGCGAAAGTATCGGCGCCCCCGGCCGGATGGGTCGGGCGAAAGGCTCTCTGCACATTCGTTTTGACCATTTGTTTGCTCAATGTTCGTATTCAGCGAGGCGTACGCCGGTGAACTGCCAGCGCGCCGGGGGATAAAAGAAATTGCGATAGGTCGGCCGCGAATGGCCTGCAGGCGTCGCCAGCGAAGAACCGCGAAGCACCATTTGATTGATCATGAACTTGCCGTTGTACTCGCCGAGCGCGCCTGGCGACGCGCGATAACCGGGATAAGGCGAGTAGGCGCTACGTGTCCATTGCCACACTAACCCGAAGGCATCGCCGAGCACGCCGCTCTTGGCAGCGACTTCCCATTCTCCTTCGGTCGGCAGATCCTTGCCGGCCCAGCGTGCGAAAGCGTCAGCTTCGTAATAGCTCACGTGACAAACCGGCTGGGCGGGATCGGCGCGGCGCAGACCACCGAGCGTTATAGTGTGCCAAGCGCCATCGATCTGCCGCCAATAGCCCGGCGCGTTCCAGCCTTGTGCCTC
>JASHVC010000749.1 GCA_030039655.1 Xanthobacteraceae bacterium
CCAAATTTTCTTTTTGGTTTTGTTTGAAGAATGACCGATCATGGACTCCTCGCGAGCAGGCCCTAAAGATTCGAACTGACACATTACCGAAGAAGGGATAATGTGTCAGTTTGAAATTTACGGGTCCAAGCGGGCCGCTCTTGCCCGACTATTCCAACCGCAGCCGAAGCAATGGCAAACGAATGCCACGCTGCAGCAAGGCCAACAAAAGAGACTAAAAAAGCGGGTCTGCCAAGAACGTTTCGATCGCTCTAGACGAATGGTATGCGGCTATGCCTGTAGTTTATAAACGGAAAGATGAATGGGAAAAGCTCGGATACAGTCGCGAAATCGGGAGCGCGATTGCTACGCTACCACCACCCAAGGAATTTTTTCGGGCGTTTCATTTTACGACAGCGGAGTTTGCAATAAGCGATATCGCACTTAGTCGATTGAAGGTTGCCAGATTCTCGGACTTGAACGATCCGTTTGAGCTTATTGCACTAGATGTTCTTAAACACGACGTGCGCGACCTTGCAGAGAAGTACAGGGACAAATGCGGGAATGATCTCGGATTACTTTGCTTCAGCGCCGATTGGACCAGCGCTGCTTTGTGGGGCCACTATGCAGCTAAGCATTCTGGCATATGTTTAGGCTTCGATTTAAGAAGGGGGCCTTTACTCAAGGCAGTTACCTATGAGGATAAGCGAATAAAAGTCGCAGCGGACGAGTTCAAGGTAGATTTGGAAAATCGATTGCTCTACTCAAAATTTGAGCATTGGAGATACGAGGAAGAGTACAGAATTATTGTGCAACTCACCGATACGATCAAGGAGGGCAGTCTGCACTTTTATCCATTTAACCCCGACTTTAAACTCGCCGAGGTTATCTTGGGCCACCGTTGTAATTTAACGGTGGACGAGGTGCGCAACTTCACTCGATCGCATCACCCGGAAGCGATAACCTACAAAGCAAGACCAGCCTACGGAACATTTCATCTCGTTCCCCAAGAGGCAACCGTTCCTTAAGACTGATTCAGCGGCTGCTGCCGGCATGGACCCTGAGCGCACCTAACGTTCGCCAATCGGCGAGCAACCCGCCTACTGTCCCGAGAATGGTCATAGACGGGATAGTTGCAGATCACGCAGCGATTTTCTTATCAAGACCGAGCTGCTTTTCAATCGCAGCAATGCGCTCCAACGCGTAGTCGATTTCCTTTCGGAACCCAGAGACGTTTTCGAATTTCTCCGCGAGGCCGTCGAGGTCGCGGCGGATCGACCTCAACTCCCCTTCGATGCTTGTGATCTGTTCGCTAAGCTTATCTACTCGATGGTCAAGACGGGCGATGTCGTCTTTCGTCGCCATATGCTCTACGACGTACGTCAGCATCTCGCCAACTTCGTTAAGGGTCGTCTCCTTTGCGGCCATATGCAACAAGTGTAGCACGGCACCTGAAATTCAAAAAAACGGCATGTCGCGAGAAGAGCCCGAAGCGGGACAGTCGAAGTATACCATCCGACAGCAGACTGTCCCATTTTGGCGCCACAGGTCGGCGCGTCGGACGCCGCACCTTTTGTTTTATTGGATTGCGGGATAGGCTTTTAATTATTGAGGGGGTGGAACGGATGACGCTTCACACAAGATTGCGCATCATTTGGACGATCTTGGGAATTATTGGGGCGGCGCTAGTGATCGGTGTCAACTACAAGAGCGGTGGTCTGGCCGGATTGGACGAGCTGGCGGAGGATACGCTTCGTCTGATTGGAGTGCAACTTTGGCACCCTGCCCCCTTGCAGGCAACCAAATCGCCGGAGCTGAGGACGGTTTCGGACCCGGCGGCTGACGAGGTGTTGTGGTCAGCAATCAAGGATTCTTCTGCAATTGAGTTGTTCCAACAATTTATCATCACATTTCCAGCGAGTTCCCATGTGCCCGAAGCGCAAACACGAATAAACGATATTCTGGCGCGCGACGGGAAGCTATCGCCGCAATCATCACCCGCGCCTCGGCAATTCATAAACTACGACTATCCTGATGGGTACCGAGCCGGCTCCATCATCATAAACACCGACGAGCATCGTCTATACTTGGTGCTCGGGGACAAAAAAGCAATGCAATACGATATTGGTGTTGGAAGTTGGTGCCCGAGTTGGCAAGGACCTAAGATCATATCTGCGATGATGGAATGGCCTGATTGGTTCGCACCTGCCGACGTGTTAAGACGCGAACCATGGAGGCCGCCATTTATGGCGGGAGGAGAGAGTAATCCGTTGGGTGCGCGGGCTATTTTCTTGGATGAGCCGGAATATGTAATCCATGGCACCAATCACATCTCTTCTATCGGTCGCTCTGTTTCAGATGGATGCATTCTTCTTACCAATGCGGATATCGCGGACTTGTATGGTCGCGTCATGGTTGGAGCGACGGTGTATCGGCGGACAAAATGAACTGCCAAAGACGTTTTCAGTAAAATGCGTGACCCAAATCCGAGGCTTTCTTGCCTTACGAACCTACAGCGTTCCAATACGATCGATTGCAAAATCGTCCCTGGTTCGATTCCACTTGGGAATCGAAGTGACCTGGGTACCACTACGGGTATCGCTACTTTTTGACGCAACCTCAAGCGCAGCTAATTCAACGCGTTAGCGCCACAATGCGATTCCCTTCCGCGCACCACTTCCCTTCAGATGGCCTTCCAAAAAACCACGCGGGACGCGCCACGCCCGGCATAGTCCGCAACAACCGGAACACCGTCGGCATTCGGTTCGCCGAGAAGCTCCATGCCGAGGCTCTTGTGGAAGGCGATCGAGCCGGCATTGGACGGCGTGGTGATCGCTTTGATGTGCGTGCAGCCGTGCTCGCGCGCGAATCCGGCGAAGTGATTGAATAGCCGCTGGGCAAGACCCCGCCGGCGCGCCGTGGCCCGCACCGCAATCGTGTGCACGTAGCCGACCCGCTCGCCCTGTGAAAGAAAACCAAACAAATAAGCGACCACGCGCGATCCGTCGAGAATGACGAACGCCGAGTTTCCGAACTCATGGATCAGAAACGGATGGTGCAGGGCGCGCGTATCGCGCCCGTCCCAAAATTCGGCCAGGGCATCGAGTATCTGGAAATAGTCTTTCGGTGTGCAGAGAGATATTTCAGCTTCATCGCGCATGGATCGCTCCGCCCCACGGCCGTTTTGTTCACCTCTCCGCAGATAAGTCCCGCGTAGCCACAAAGCCATATTGCCGCTATGGATTGCGGCCCTGCAGCGTGCGCCGCGAGATATTTACCATAGGAGACAGCCTTGCCCGTGATGTCTGGAAAACGCGCCTTCCTCGATCTGCTCAGGCAGGAAGGCGTGAAGGTCATGTTCGGCAATCCGGGTACGACTGAATTGCCGCTCATGGACGCCTTCGCGGTCGAGAACGACATCCGCTACATCCTGGGCCTTCAGGAGGCGGCGCTGATGGCAATGGCCGATGGCTATGCCCAGGCGTCCGGCGAACTCGCGGTGCTCAACCTTCACGTCGCGCCCGGCCTCGGCAACGCCATGGGCATGCTCTACGACGCCATGAAGGCGAATGCGCCAGTGCTGGTCACGGCAGGCCAGCAGGATCTGGAATACGTGGTCGCCGAACCCGTGCTCACCGCCGACCTGCCCACACTGGCGCGGCCGTTCGTCAAATGGGCCGCCGAAGTTCATCGCGTCGAGGATTTGCCGGTCTACGTGCATCGCGCCGTGAAGACCGCGCTGGCGCCCCCGACCGGTCCGGTGTTCCTGGCTCTGCCAGGCGACATTCTGAAAAACGACGCCGACATCGACTTGCTCGAACCGACGCGGGTGGCGCCGCGCGTTCGCGGCGACGCGGATGCCGTCGCTGCGGCGGCCGACTTGCTGGCAAAAGCCGAGCGTCCCGTCATCATCGCGGGCGACGCGGTGGCGCAGAGCCGCGCCCACAAGGAACTCGTCGCGCTCGCCGAAGCCATCGCCGCACCGGTGTATGTGGAATTCATCCCTAGCACCGCTTCGTTTCCGGCGTCGCACCCGCTTTATCGTGGGATGATGACGCGCTCCCAGGCCGGCGTGCGCGACGTGCTCGACAAGCACGACCTCGTGTTTTCGGTCGGCGGCGATTTGTTCACCTGGTCGCTGCCGTCGAACATCGATCCGTGGCCGCCCGGATTGCCGCTTATCCATCTCGACACCGATCCGTGGCAGATCGGCAAGAACTATCCGGCCAAGGTCGCGATCCTGGGCGATCCGAAGGCGACGTTGCCCGACATCACCGCGGCGCTCGGGGCGCGCATGACGGCAAGCGCCAAGAGCGCCGCGAGCGCGCGGCTGAAGGCCACAACCGAGACCATCAAAAAAGACCTGGACGCGTTTCGCGCCAAGGCCCGCGCCATGGCCAGCAAGACGCCGGTGCAACCGCTCGCGCTGCTCGAGGCGATCGGCGCCATGCTGCCGAAGGACGCCGTAGTGATCGAGGAGGTGCTGTCGTCCGCGCCCGGCATCCGCATGCTGATCAACAGCAACGACGAGCAGAGTTTCTACGGGCTGCGCGGCGGCGGCATCGGTTGGGGATTGCCGGCGGCAATCGGCGCCAAGGTGGCATTGCCCGATCGGCCCGTGGTGGCGCTCATCGGCGACGGCAGCGCCATGTACACGATCCAAGCGCTGTGGACCGCGGCGCATTACCGGTTGCCGGTGATCTGGGTGATCTTCAACAACACCAGCTACCGCATCCTCAAGCAGCGCTTGGTCATGCTGCGCGGCCTTGCCGAGCAGGCAGACAAATTCGTCGGCATGGAGCTGACCGACCCACCGATCGATTTTATCGGGCTGGCCCGCTCGCTCGGCATCGAGGCGCAACGCGCCAAGACCGTGAAAGAGACCACCGACCTGATCGGCAAGGCACTCAAAGACGGCACACCGATGCTTATCGATGTGGACATGGAGCGCGGCTACAAGCCGATGTGAAGTTTCGGCGACAGCGTTTCTCGAGCGCTGTGCGACACGGCATCGCCAATGACGCGATCTCATACTGGTTTCCAGGATGAGACCGTGCAAAAGTATGGGTCCGAATAAGCAGTTGATGTAAACAGGAGGCCACAGATGAGTGTTCTGGGCGACATCATTTCAAAGATTTTCAGTCACGCGTCGGCGACTCCGGCGGCCACCCCAGCCTCGGCGCCTACTGGCTCATCTGCGCCCGCGAGCCAGCCGCCGCCCGCGCCGGATGGCTCACCTGCACCTGCGAGCAAGTCGGCAGCCGCCGCGCCGGTAGACGTTGCGGCCATCCTCGACAAGCTGGCCTCCCAATCCAAAGAAAAACTCGATTGGCGTCATTCGATCGTCGACATGATGAAGCTTCTCAATCTCGACAGCAGCCTTGGCGCACGCAAACACCTCGCCGAGGAATTGCACTACACCGGCAACATGAACGACTCGGCGTCGATGAATATCTGGCTGCACGGCCAGGTCATGACCAAG
This sequence comes from Xanthobacteraceae bacterium, assembly GCA_030039655.1. The sequence goes on from JASHVC010000749.1 coordinate 5,462, forward strand.
CTCGCGGAGAATGGCGGCAAGGTCCCGGACGACTTGAAGGCTTAGTCTCAGGACGGCGGCGAACCGAGCGGCAAATCGGCAAAAATCTTGTACTGCTGCGACTTCGGCTTTGCCTTGTCTTCCTCGTTCAAATACTCGACCGAGCTCTTGCCCTGATAGGCGAGCGGCAAGACCATGACGCGGATGAAGCGCGTGGGCCGGTCGGCGGCCTGGGCGAACACGCCGTCCGGCCCGGTCTCGTACCAGGCGCAGCCGGGCCCGTACGACGTCGAGCACCCGTGGGTGTCGATCCGAATTCCGCCTTCAAACAAACAACGGATGCCGGGGCCCTGATGCCGGTGCAAGTAGGCGCAGCCGCCCGGCGGAAACGCCACGCTGTCGCCGCGCAGCAGGAGCGGCCCCTTCGGCAATGTTTCGAGCGAAGCGATGAGCTTTTCCCTGCAGACGACACCGCGGCCGGCCACGGCGCCGGCGACCGCATCGCCCGGCGCCATCTCCCAGCGCCAGAGCGTGGCGCCCTCGCGGCCGGCCTGGAGCGTGACCCTGCCTTCACCACTCCACGCCTCACCGTCGCGTAAGGTGCGATCCCCGATCGTCACCGCGCCGTGGACCACAAAGATCATGCGCGGCAACGCCGGCAGACCGGCGTCGGCAGAGTCATTTGACAGTATGTCTTCGTAGAACCGAAGCACGGGGGGCATGATCTTCTCCTAAGGCGCTATGCGCCCGATAGGTGACTGTGCATTTAGCACCGCTCGCAACGGCATTTACACCTTTGCGCCCGCATTGCTAAATCGCTTTCAACTTGACCTCGGTCGCAAGTACCGATGGGAGGCCGCCCATGCCTGCAATTGATACCGAGCGCTTCCGGCTGCGCAACTTCGTCGACAAGCTCGTGGACCTCGGCGAATGCGAAGTGCGGAAGGAGCCGATTGACCTGGTCGACGTGGCAGCGCATCTCGACGGCAATCCGCGCGCGGTGCTGTTCAAGGCGGCGGGGCCCGAGAAAGCCGAGCTGGTCGGCAACGTCATGGGCTCGCGCAAGCGGCTGGCCTGCGCGCTCGACACCGATGAGCGCGGCCTGCTGGCCACGCTCAACCAGCGGCTCAATCGCCTGCAGCCACCTATAAAAGTATCGTCGCAGCAGGCACCGGTGCAGCAAGTCGTCCTCAAAGAAGACGAGGCCGATCTCACCGCGCTGCCGGTGCACCTGCAGCACGGCGCCGATGGCGCACCTTATATTTCCGCAGGAATCGACTACGCGGTCTTTCCGGACACAGGCTTCACCAATGTGGGCTGCCGCCGCATCATGCTGCGCGGCCCGCGGCAGGCCGGCGTCGATTTGATCGCGCCGAGCGACATGCGCGCGATTTATCTGGAAGGCGCCGAGCGCAACGAGCCGGTGCCAGTCGCCTATGCGGTCGGCTCGCATCCGGCCGATTTCCTCGCCGCCATGGTGGCGATGCCTTCGGTCGACGAGATCGACGTGGTCGGCGCGTTGCGCGGCCAGCCGGTGCCGGTGGTGAAATGCGTCACCAACGATGTCTATGTGCCGGCCGATGCCGAATACGTTATCGAAGGCTTTCTGGATCCGGCGGGGCATGTCGAACCGGAGGGGCCGTTCGGCGAATACGTCGGCTATTACGGCGTGGTGAAGCGCAATCCCGTGCTGCGTATCACCGCGATCACGCACCGCGAGGACGCGCTGTTTCAGACGCTGACCATCGGCGGGAAGACGCTTTCGTATACCGACACCACGCAGCTCTCCGCCATGAAGACCGAATCCGCGGCCTGGGCGGCGCTGATGGCGGCGGTGCGCGAGCCGCTCGCCGTCTACGCGACATCGTCGAGCGGCGGCATGTATAATGTGCGCGTGTCATTGCGTCAGCGCGTGCCCGGCGACGCGCGCAACGCCATCGCGGCTGTGTTCGGCTCGCACGCCGAAGCCAAGCACGTGTTCGTCTACGATCCCGACATCGATGTTTTCTCCGACGCTGAGGCCGATTGGGCATTCGCCACGCGCTTTCAGGGCGATCGCGATCTCATCACTGGCTCGGGTTTCCGCGTCGTGCCGCTCGATCCCTCGCTGCAGGGTGCGCGCACCGGCGCCAAGCTCGGTTTCGATTGCACGATTCCATTCGGCAAGACGGACTCTTTCGAGTTCTCGGTGCCGAAACCGCCGGTAGCCAAAAAATCCGCGCCGCAAAAATCTGCGGCCGATGCGCTTGCGTCCGGACCGGCCAGCTTCCTGGAGCTGATGGCGGCGCTCGGCAGCCGCGACGGTCGCGAAATCGTGCGCGAGCTGGATTCGCTCTATGCGGCGCAGCGTCTCGGCAGGAATGAAGACGGAAGGTATGTGCTGAAGAGCAACGACAAGTAAGAACAAACCATCATGAATGTCATCGTCCGCGCAGGCGGACAATCCAGTAATCGCCGGCCAAGCGCCTGACGCGTAGCGCTTACTGGATGCCCCGCCTTCGCGGGGCATGACAAAAATAGGTAGGGAGCGACACGATGAGTCAACGAACAATGCCGCCATTTCGTGCCGACCACGTCGGCAGCCTGCTGCGCACCGCGCCGATCAAAGATGCGCGTGAAAAACACGGGCGCGGCGCGATAACGGCGGCGCAGCTCAAAGAGATCGAAGATCGCGAGATCGAAAAGGTCATCAAAAAGCAGGAGGATGTCGGGCTCAAGCTCGCGACCGACGGCGAATTCCGCCGCTCCTGGTGGCATTTCGACTTCTT
>JASHVC010000750.1 GCA_030039655.1 Xanthobacteraceae bacterium
TGATGCCCGAGGTAGACGCCGTGTTCACGATGGCGCCGCCGCTTTGTTCAATCATGACCGGTATCACGTGGCGGCAGGCGAGAAAGACGGACTTGAGATTGTAGTCGATCTGGTTATCCCAAGCCTCTTCCGAAAGCTCGGCGGCGCCGCCCGGTGCCGAGCCGCCCACGTTGTTGACCAGGATATCGATGCGGCCGAACGCCTTGCGGCAGGCTTCGACCATGGCGTGCACTTGGCCATCGTCGGTGACATCGCATACGTGTGTGGTAATCTCGCCATCGTTGCCTACACGCGTGACCGTCTCGGTCATCGCCTCCACATTCCTATCGACGGCAAAAACCTTGGCGCCCTCGCGCGCAAACAGGACCGCAGAGGCGCGGCCGTTGCCCCAGCCTGGGCCGACACATCCCGCGCCGCTGATAAGCGCGACCTTTCCCGCCACACGCCCAGCCACAGCAATCTCCCGGTCAACGTTGCTCGTGCCATTCGGATCGAATGTCAGTTCGAAGCCGCCGTCAACCGCTGGCGGCAACGACCCTGCGCGAGTGCAATCAATAACGGCGAACACAAAGAGCTAGTTGCGGCCAAGCGCCTGTTTGACCCGATCGAGAACGTCCGTCGGTGCGCCAGCGCTTTCCTTGAGCAGCGCATCAACCTCCTCCCCGGTCACCAGGGACACATCAAGCCGGGCGCGCCGGGCGTCCTCGAGGAGTGCCGGGTCCCGCATCGTCGCCGCGAAGGCTGCGCGCAACGCGGCAGCGCGGTCGGGCGGCAGGTCAGGAGGGGCGAAGAACGGACGCCCGACGATCTCGCGGGCGAGCAAGAAGGCAAGTGCGGCCCGATCCGTTGGATCGGCTACCAGATTACGGATGCGCGGGACGTCAGGCAGGTCCGGAATCGGATCGGCGCCGGTCTGAAACAACAAGTTGACCTTTTTATCGCGCACCCAGTCGGGATGGATCGCCGTGATGGAAGCCCATGACCAATAGGCGAGGCCGTCGAGCTCGCCACGTTCCATGGCAAGCGCAGCCACCGCAGTGTCGCGGTATCCTTCGATGATTTTGAATCGGGTGCCGGCGAGGCGGTTGAAGGCCAGCGGCAAGATTTCCGAGTCCGCACCGGCCCCGGTGCCTGGAACCAGGAGCTCGTGCTGTTTGAGATCCTCGAACGTTTTGACCTTCGACGTGCACCACGACATCGCCAGACTAAAGTCGCGGTTCATGCTGCCGAGCCAGGTGAACTTCAGCGGATCAAGATTCCCTTCATTCTCGCCAAGCGTAGGCTCGAATGGCAATCCACGCCCGACTGTCCCTATGACCGTGCCGTCTTTGGGCGCGATCCGGTAAATGTATTCTTCGGCCTTGAGCCCGCCGGCGCCAGGCATGTTCTGGACGATGATCGCCGGCTTACCGGCAATGTGGTCGGCAAGGTGGCGAACGAGCAGCCGGGCGTAGATGTCATAGGTCGAGCCGGCGCCCGTGAAGACGATCATGCTGAGCTGGCGGCCTTTGTAGAATTGCTCCGGCGTCTGGGAGCGAACAACGCTCGCGTTGGCCGCAAGCAGCAGAACCGCGGCAGCGATCGCGGGCACGCGCCGCGCCAGGTTCCCCATGGGGCCTCCCCTGTGTTCCGCAAATACTACACACAAATTCAGGCGGCCGTGGCGCCATCGCGGTCAGCCGAAACGCCGATCCACTCTTCGCGCTGAACGCCGCTCGCTGATGCTGGCTTTCGATTAGTCTGCGCTTGCAGGGTGCGCGCTACCACTGGATTGTGTAGACGTGTTCTATCGCCCGGGTGGCGTTGCCGAAGAACCAGCCGCCATAGAACATGGCATCGATGACGTAAAGGACACCAATGCACACAATCACCGCGGTCAGATGCTTCATGTGCCTCTCACCCTAAAAGAGACCACGCAATTTTAAACCAATCGGAATGACGCATTATTCTGGAAGTTGCATGCATTAGGTTCAATTTTTCTTATCTTTGCCGCTCTAGTTCCAAAGTTCCTTAGTGGCTAGCCTGGCGCCTTCGGCGAGCGCTTCCAGCTTCGCCCAGGCGATTTGCGGGTGGATGCGGCCGCCCAGGCCACAATCGGTGCCGGCAATGACGTTTTCCCGGCCGACAGTCCTGGCGTAGCGCACGATCCGGTCGGCGACCACCTGCGGGTGCTCGACGATATTGGTGGCATGGCTGACGACGCCGGGAATCAGCAGCTTACCCTCCGGTAACTTTACGTCCTCCCAAACGCGCCATTCGTGTTCGTGCCGGACGTTGCCCGCTTCCACCGAATAGGCTCCGGCGTTCACGCTCAAGACGAGGTCGACGATGTCGGTCAGCGGAATGTCGGTGGTGTGCGGCCCGTGCCAGCTGCCCCAGCAGATGTGAAAGCGAACGCGGTCGGCAGGTAGTCCGCGCAACGCGTGATTAAGCGCCTCCATGCGCACTTGCTCGAATTTCTTGAATTCCCGAAGCGGCGGCTCTGGATTGATCATGTCCCAATTGTCCGGGAGGCTCGGATCGTCGATCTGCAGCACGATGCCGGCATCAACGATCGCCTTGTATTCGTCGCGCATAGCATCGGCCGAGGCGAACAGAAATTCCTCCTCGGTCTTGTAGTAGAGGTCGACGCCGCGCGCGAAGCTGCCCGGACCGATCGAACACATGAAGCCCTCTTCGGCTCCGCTCGCCGCGAGCGCTTTTTTCAAGTTTGCGATGTCCGCGGCCAGTGCGGCGTGGCCGGTATATTTGATTGGTCCGGTGCAGGCCGGACGGCCTACCGGCCGGCGTGCCGCGCTGCCCATCAGGCTGCCGCTCGACTCGGGGTCCTGATAGAACTCGCCGAATTTCTGCCAATCGCGGCGATTGGCGAACGAAGTCAACGCCAAGTCGGCGACGCCGGATTTCTTATGCTGAGTTTCGTTTGCCGCGGCGGCGGGACTTCCCGCGGGGGAAAAGCCGGACATGCGCGCGAAGGCGTAGTTCCACCACGCTCCGTAGTCGTAACTTCCGGCCACCGGTTTGCCGAATTCGCCGTCGTCGGGAATGTCGACGCCGAGCGAACGCTGCTTCTTCACCACGTCAGCGACAGAGGCGGCCAGAACTTGCGCGTAAGTCGCGTCATCTCCCTTGGCTTCGCCGATGGCCATGGACTTGCTCAAGGCGATGAGATTTGCCGGCCGCGATAGGCTGCCGGCGTGGGTGGTGATAATGCGATCGGTGCTCTTTCTCATTGCTTTCCTTCCCCACCTCGCTTGATTGAGTCAGGCTAAGATGTTTTGCGCGGGCGAGGATGCTAGTCTAACCGCCAAAGTCGATCCAGGCAGGGAGGACATTGTATGAGATGGCTCGTGGCGGTGGCAGCCGCTTTTATCGCGGCGAGCTTACATGTGATGGGCAGTGCGGCCGCGCAGCAGGCCTACCCCGAGCGTACGGTCCGCTTTATTTTGCCTTACGGCGCGGCCAGCGCCTCCGATACCACCGCCCGACTGTTTGCTGATCGCTTGTCTACGAAGTGGGGAAAGCCGGTCGTCGTGGAAAATCGGCCGGGCGGGGACGGGCTCGTCTCGCTGCAAGCATTTGTGGCCGCCAATGACGATCATACTCTGTGGTTTGGGCCCGCCGGCATTTTCACTGTGCTGCCCTACCAGCACGACACGCTACCGATCGATCCGTATCACGACCTCAACCCGATTGTGAGCGTTTCCGACGTCGTGCTGGCGATCTCGATGCCCGCATCGATGCACGTTGACACGCTCGCTCAGCTCGTGGCGTTGGCGCGGTCAGAGCCGGGAAAGCTCAACGCAGCCGCGGCCAACGGCATTTCAGACTTTTTGCTGTTCGGTTTCTTCAAGAATCTGGGACTTGAGGTTGCCCACGTGCCTTACCGGGATATCATGCAGGCGCCGCGCGACCTCGCGGAGGGACGCATTCAGGTGCTGTCGACGTCGCTGGCGGTCCCGCAGCCACTGGCGCATGACGGGCGCCTGAAGATTTTGGCCGTGACCAGCAAGCAACGCGCGCCCGGCGAGCCGGATATTCCGACCGCCGCCGAAGCTGGCTATCCGGCGCTGACGTTCGAGAGCGTCGGCGGCGTGTTTGGGCCGCGCGGCATGCCGGAAAGCTTGCGCAAGAGCATCGCGGCGGATTTTCGCGCGGTCTCTGCCGATTCCACCATTGCCGATCGGCTCGCGTCATTCGGTACAATCATGGACATCCGTGGGCCAGCCGAATTCGCGGTCAGTATCCAGGAACAGCGCGACAAGCTCGCCGTGCTCGCAAAAGCGCTGGGCATCAAGGCGGCTGCGCAGTAGCGGCTCAGTCGCGGTCCGCTCTAGTTCGCTCGCTTCCACGTCACCTTGGCGGCGCCCGGGTCCCCGGTCGCCAATACGTTTTGCACGGTTAATTCGTCTCCGCTCAGCGTGAGTAATCTTTTCAACTCCCGTCCCGTGGCATTCGGAGTACCGCCGCCAGCACTGTCCTCAATGTGAAGCACCATCGACTTGTCAGCATCGTTGATCGTATAGGTGCCGAAATAAGAGAGACTCCTGGCATTCCCGTCGCTGACCACGATGACCGAAAAGTGCCCGGCCGCGTCGAGGAACATCGAACCGTGCGGATCGGCGCCGTAGGGCGTTCTGCCGTTCACGGAGACCGAGACAAGCTGCCAATGGCCGATCAACGCCCCTTTGAGAGATTTTTCCTGCGCTGACGACAGGGTCGCGCAAAACATCATAGCAAAGGTGACGAATAAGGAGACGCTCACCGTCACGCCGCGCGCCGAGATTTTCATAATGCGCCCTCTT
>JASHVC010000751.1 GCA_030039655.1 Xanthobacteraceae bacterium
GCAAGTTCGCTTGTTTGATCCGCGAACCAAAGGCGACGGCCCTGGTCTTGGCGCTTGCACCGGCGATTCCGGCGCGCCGGCCTTTCGCGAAGAGAACGGCCGCCTTGCCATCATCGGCGTTGTCAGTTGGTCGACCGGACCCAAACTCACGGCCGGCTGCGGCGGCCTGACCGGCATCACGCCGATCGCACTGTACCGCTCCTGGATCATTACTACGGCTCGGGCGCTCGCCTCCCCGCTCGCATTCGAACAAAGATAAGCCCCCGACAGAGCCCATCGGGTCACGGTCCCATGAAGCGAAGCGATACGCGAATTCTCACCACCCATACCGGCAGCCTGCCGCGGCCGCCCGATCTCGTTGAGGCTCTCAACGCCAAAGAGCTGGGCAAAGCCTACGACCAGGCTGCGCTCGATAAGCGAGTACGCCGCGCCATCGCCGAAATCGTGCAGCGCCAGGGTGAGACCGGCCTCGACATCGTCAACGACGGCGAGCACAGCAAGGTCAGTTGGATGGCCTATGCGCGCGCGCGCCTGTCCGGCCTCGAGGAGATCGACAGCCCCGTGCGCTTTCGCGGCGCAACGCGTGACTCTCAGGCTTTCGCGGCTGCTTACGAAGACATGCGCGTCATGCTGGCGGCACGCTCGTCCGCCATCGTGGCCAAGCGCACGGTGCGGCCCAAGGCGTGGGTTTGCACCGGCCCGATCACCTATGTGGGCGAGGGCGAGCTGCGCACCGACATCGAGAATTTCAAGTTGGCGCTGCGGAGCACAAGAGTTGAGGAAGCCTTCGTCACCGCGATTTCGCCATCGAATCTCGAACTTTATTACGAGAACCAATACTACCCGTCAGCCGAGGAATATCTGACCGCGCTCGCCGACGCGATGCGGGTCGAATACAAGGCCATCGTCGACGCGGGATTTGTGCTGCAGATCGACGATCCGCGGATGGCGACCCATTACAATCGCACGCCTGACACCTCGATTGAGGATTGCCGCAAGTTCATGGCGCTGCGCGTCGAGGCGGTCAATTACGCGCTGCGCGGAATTCCGCCGGACCGCGTGCGGTTTCACACCTGCTACAGTGTCAATATCGCGCCGCGCGTGTTTGATTTCGAGCTGAAGCACTTTGTCGATCTGCTGCTGAAGATAAACGCGGGCGCTTATCTGTTTGAAGCCGCCAATCCGCGGCATGAGCACGAGTGGGAGCTGTGGCGGGAGGTTAAGTTGCCCGACGACAAGATTTTGATCCCCGGCGTGGTCTCCCATTGCATCCATCTGGTCGAGCATCCGGAGCTGGTGGCCCAGCGCCTCATCCGTTTTGCCGAAGTGGTTGGACGCGAGCGGGTCATCGCCGGAACCGATTGCGGCTTCGGCACATCGGGCGCGGGTGACGAAGTGCACCCCGATGTCGCCTGGGCCAAGCTCCGTTCCTTAGTCGAGGGCGGCGAAATCGCCAGCCGGAAACTGTGGGCCTAGGTCCGCCGCCAAAGTTGCTTGCTTGCTTCCGCCGCACCATCTGCGAGAGCGCCAAGCTTGAGGAAGACGATCTCTGGGTCGAGCTTGCCCGACCCCGCCGCGGTGCCAAACCCGCAGTCGCTATTGGCAATGACCCGTTCACGCCCGACAGCGTCCGCAAACCGGACGATACGCTCTGCCACAAGCGCGGGATGCTCCACGTAATTGGTCGACGTGTCTATTACTCCAGGAAGCAGAACCTTATCGTCAGGAAGCTTGACCTCTTTCCAGACCGTCCACTCGTGCGCGTGGCGCGGATTGGCAGCCTCCAGCGCAATGCCCTGAACCTTTGCGCCGAGAACGATACTGACGATCTTGCTGAAATCGATGTCGTGGGTGTGCGGTCCTTCGTAATTGCCCCAGCACACATGCATGCGAACCCTGTCGGCCGGCACCTTGGCGAGGGCGTGATTGAGTACATCGACGTGAAACGCCGCACGCTTGAGGAATTCCGCTTCGGTCAGATCCTGAAAGCCGGTGTGGCGGGACATGGCTAGATCAGGGCAATCGAGTTGCAAGATGAAGCCCGCCTCGACGATGGCTTCGTACTCTTCCCGCATCGCGTCCGCGATGGCTTCGATATAGGCCTCGTGGGAGGGGTAATAACGATTGGGCAAAAAGCTTGCGACCACGCCGGGAGAGGCGGCCGTTAAGAACGCCTCGGTTGGAAGGGCCGCGTCGACGGCCGCGCGCATGTTGGCAAGGTCGCGGTCTAAGGCGTCGCGATTTTGCGCCTTGATCGGGCCAACGCAAGCGACGCGTTTAAAGCGCTGCGCGCCGGTCAGTTGCGCCATCTTTTTGCGGAAATCCGGAAACGGCGCCACATCGAGGTGCGGCTTAGGTGGCCCTGGACTTCCTTCATCGGAAAAGCCCGCGAGCCGATCGTGCACGTAGGTCGCGTAGCTGATCTTGCTGGTTTCGCCGTCGCTGACGATGTCGATGCCGGTATCGACCTGCCGCTTGACGATATCCATCACGGCTTGGCGGACATTCCGGTCGAAATCGGCTTTATCGTAAGTGGCATTGGCCTCGCGCGCTTCGAGCAGCGTTAGAACGGCGTCGCTGCGCGGCAAGCTGCCCACGTGCGTGGTGAGAATTCGCTCCTGGCTCGATTTCATAGGCGGCAGCCTCTTCGGTTATGCGTGGTGGCGAACACGCCGTTCGGCGGCATGCAGAAGCCCGTTGATCGCCACCGCGAACAAAAACAGCAGAAGCGTCAGGGCGAAGATGTCGACGACATCATGGATGTCCGTCGCCCGTATCAGCGCAAATCCAATCCCTGACGATGAGGCGAACAGTTCGGCGATCAGGATGCCGAGGAGCGTAACCGCAATCCCGATACGCACGCCCGAAAGAATTTCCGGGATCGCCGCCGGCGTCAGCACGGTCATAATAGTCGCCAGCGGCGACAATCGGAGCGCCTTCGCGGTGCGGCGATGAACCGGCGCGACGTTTCGCACAGCATTCATTGTGAAAATAGCGACCGGGAAAATCCCGTGGATCACGCCGAAGGCCACTTTTGCGGCCAAGCTCAACCCGAAGATCAACAGAATGATCGGATAAAGCGTGATCTTGGGGATGGAATAGACGGTGCCGAGGATCGGGTCGGCGACATCGCCGGCAAAGCGGTTGAGCCCAAGACCGAGGCCCACCGACAGTCCTCCGCCGATGCCAATCAGGGACGCATACAAAAATGCGACTCCGGTGCTCTCGGCGTCATGCCAAAAATTCTGCGTGCGCAAAAGCGAAGCGGCGCGCAAGATCGTGGCGGACGGAGAAGATACAACTTCACCGCCAACCAGCAGATACAAAACCTCCCAGCAGACCAGACAACCAGCCGCCAGCAGCAATGCATCGTATCTTTCCGGCTTCATCGCTGTCCAAACCGGTGATGCAGACGCTTCTCCCAGTGCGACAAGGCACCGTTAACGGCCATCACCATGATCAGCAGCAGCGACAGCATCCCGTACATGGTATGGTTGTCGAAATCCTGATAGCCAAACGCAATGCGCTTGCCGATGCCCGCCGTCGACAGGATGAACTCGCCGGCGACAATGCCGATGACCGAATAAGCGACCGCAAGCTTGATGCCGGTGACGAGGTGCGGTGCGGCTGCGGGAAGCCGCAGCAGCAGAAGGCGACGGATCGGTCCGAACCGCATCACATGCGCGGTCCGCACGATCACCCGCGGCACGCGGTCAAGCCCGATCATCGTGTTGACGATCATCGCCACAATGCCGAACATCGCGCCCATGGCGATAAGCGAGGTGCGCCCAACACCGAACGTCACGATCAGCACCGGGTAGAAAATAAAGACCGGTACGGCGTAGTATGCCGACAGCAGCGGCTCGAACACCCGGCGCGCCCGCCGAAACGCGTGCAGCACGGCACCTAACAAAAAACCGAGGAAGATAGAGACTGCGATTGCCGCCAGCAGGTTGACGACGGTGAACGCGATGTCGTCGTTGGCGCGGCCGCTGCGCAGGATCTGCCACAGCGCAACGACCATCTCGCTCGGCGGAATCATTGTCGCCCGCGGAATAATGCCCACACGGCAGAGAACTTCGAGCGCCCCAAAGGCGCCCACCACCAACGCCCAGCGCGTCAGAGCAACATTGGTAGAACGCCGTAGGATTCTTCGGCTCCTGTCGACTGCAGCTACGGGCGGCAGAGACACCAGATCAGGATGCACTCATAACGGTTTCTGCAAGTCCTTTGGCAGGAAATCCTGATCGATGATTGCGGTCCAGTCGACCGGTTGATCGACATCGCCGACCAGCTGCAAGCCTTCCGACATCTTGGCGAGTCCGGATTTCTCGAAATCGCCGCGGGTCCATTCGCCTTCGTAGCCGAAATATTTCGGGAAGTAGGTCGCGACCTGCGTTGGGTCCTGCTGCCAGATTTTGGCGTAGATACGCATGGCATCGTCGCGATTCTCATAAATGTAGTTCACAGCGCGCAGCCGAACAGCAATGAGCTTGCGCAGCAATTCCGGGTTCTTCTGTGCAAAGTCCCGTGTCGTGATGCCGACAAGCCAAGTCATACGCGGAATCAGGTCGGCAAAGTGCAGGATGACGCGAAACTTCTCCGGCTCGAGCGTCAGCGTGGGATCGATCAGCGGTGCCGCCTGGATGGCACCTGTTTCCAGCGCCGTAATGCCAGGGCCGAAGCCGCCCGTGGCCACGGCTTCCACCTTTCCGGTCAAGCCGGCCTCCTTCAAAGCGAGATGAAGGAGAACATCGCTCGTGGATTTTGGCGCCGTATAGCCGGCTTTCTTTCCCGCGAGGTCGGCGACAGTGCGGATATTCGATTTTTGATCGGCCACAAGTGCAATCTCGCCGATATGGCTGCTCGCCGAATTGACGATAACGACGTCAAGGCCTGCGCGCTTTGCCGCGATGGCCGCCGACGTCGCCACTTCACCATAGGGAAGATCGCTGGCCAGCACGTTGCGCAAAGTCGTACCGCCGCCGGCGCCCGCGATCACTTGATCGATTTTGATGCCTGCGTCATCGAAATATCCCTTCTCCATGGCGACAGCCCACGGCAGCGTCGCGGTGACGCGCCCGTACTGGCTGATGGCGAGCTGATAAGCGTGCGCAGACGAAGCGAACGCGGTCGCCGTCACGGCGGCCAAAATCGTGGATCTGGCGATCACGAAGTTTCTCCTCCCACATGTAAAGAGCTTTGCGCCAGTATCTTGAACGGAAACTCGGCACGCAAGGGCTGCGGCTACGGCGGCGCCACCAAGCTACACGAGCGTAAAGCTTATGCGCATCGTGGGCAGGCCGAGTGGGCAGAAGGCCTGCTGTTTCGCCCGCGCCCGGACAAAACGGCGACGATGCTTCCCCCTCCTTTCTTTCCGCCCTGTTGATGCTAGGCTTGCGCAAACAAAGCAATGCAGAGCCGGGAGGACGATCCATGAAGCGCACTGCGCTCACGCGGCCGCATCGCTCATGGCATTTTCTACCCATCCTCCTTGTTGCCTCGCAAGCCGCTTTGGCGCAGGAGGCTGGTCAGCAACAGCTTGGCATGCGGCTGTTCAATCAATCCTGCCGTGTCTGTCACACCAAGCCGCAGCTAGCGAGCCCCCAATACGCGCCCATGCTGTCCATGAACACGCTCGGCGGCAAAGCGGACGTCATGCGCCAGGTGATCAGCAACGGCACCCCGCGCATGCCTGGCTTCAAGTACGATTTCAAGCCTGA
>JASHVC010000752.1 GCA_030039655.1 Xanthobacteraceae bacterium
TGGACTGTGTCGGCGATCACGCCCGCCGCGACGCCGTTAGATGTAGTCCACTATTTCGCGGCCCGCGGCAGCATTCACATTCTGGTCGATCTCGCCGGCCTCGCGATCGGCGGCGGCCTCTTCGTCGTGCCCACGTTCGCGGCAGTGCAGGCCTGGGCGCATAAAGACCGGCGCGCTCGCGTGGTGGCGGGCGTCAACGTACTCAATGCGCTGTTCATGGTGGTCGGGGCGGTGGGCCAGGGCTTTCTGCAAGAGCTCGGCTTCACAGTGCCGATGTTGATGGGGCTCATCGGCGTCGCCAACCTTTTGGTGGCCGTGGCTGTCGGTTTCACCATGCCGGCGACCTGGACGATCGATTTCCTCTCGATCGTGTTCCGTGCCTTCTATCATCTCGAGGTCAAAGGCTACGAGAACATCGCCAAGGCCGGCAACAACGCCATCGTTGCGCTGAACCACGTCAGCTTCCTCGATCCGCCGCTGGCCATGTCGCTGCTGCCGAAGCGGCCGATATTCGCCATCGACGTGACGATGTCGCAGCATTGGTGGATTCAGCCGTTCCTCAAATTCGTGCGCACCATGGCGCTTGACCCGCTCAAGCCGTTCTCCCTGCGCGCCATCATCAACGCTGTGCGCGACGGCAACATGCTGGTCATCTTCCCCGAAGGTCGCATCACCGTGACCGGCAGCCTGATGAAAGTCTATGACGGCGCCGGGATGATCGCGGACAGGTCCGACGCGATGGTCGTGCCGGTCCACATCGCCGGGCCGGAGGCCACAATTTTCAGCCGTTTGACGAGCTCACAAGTGCGTCGTCGGCTGTTTCCGAAAATTACCGTCAACATCCTCGAGCCGGTCAAGCTCAAGCTGGACGAGGAGCTCAAAGGCAGGCGTCGCCGGCAGGCTGCGGGCGCGAAGCTCTACGACATTATGTCCGACTTGGTTTTCCGCAGCACCCCGACCGATCGAACCGTGGTCGAAGGCGTCATTGAGGCGGCGAAAGTTCACGGCAAGAGCTGGCCGGCGATCGAAGATCCGGTCAGCGGCCAGCTGACGTATCGCCGTCTGCTGCAAGCCGTCGCGATCCTCGGCGCCAAGCTGATGCCATTTGCGCTCGAAGGGCGTCCGCTTGGCGTTATGCTGCCGACGTCCAACGGCGGCGCGGTCACGGTGCTTGCCGTGATGTCGGCCGGGCGCGTTCCGGCCATGATCAACTTCAGCGCCGGCGCGGCCAACATCCTCGCCGCTTGCCGCGCTGCAGAAGTGGATACCATCCTGACCTCGCGTGCCTTCGTGGAAAAGGGCAGGCTGGAAGATCTCGTCGAGCGGCTCGCGAGGACAGTGCGCATCGTCTATCTGGAAGACGTCCGCAAGACGATTGGCACGCTCGACAAGCTTCGTGGGCTGTTCAAGGCGAGCAAACCGCTGGTCGCTCGCAAGCCCGACGACTGGGCGGTGATTCTGTTCACCTCGGGCACGGAAGGCCTGCCCAAGGGCGTCGTGCTGTCCCACCGCAACGTTCTCACCAACGTCGCGCAGGCCGCGGCGCGGATCGATTTTGGCCGCGAGGATAAACTGTTCAACGCGCTGCCGATCTTCCACTCATTCGGCTTCACCGGCGGCGTGATACTGCCGCTGATTTACGGCGTCCCGCTGTACCTGTATCCGTCGCCGCTGCATTACCGCACGATACCGGAGCTGGTCTATTGGAAGTGTGCCACCGTTGTCTTCGGCACCGACACGTTCCTCAACGGCTATGCGCGCATGGCCAATGCGTACGATTTCCGCTCGCTGCGCTATGTGGTGGCCGGCGCCGAGCCGGTGCGGGAAGCGACGCGCAGGATCTATCTGGAGAAGTTCGGCCTGCGCATCCTTGAAGGCTACGGCGTCACCGAAACCTCGCCGGTGTTGGCGCTGAATACGCCGATGTTCAACAAATTCGGCAGCGTCGGCCGTCTACTTCCCGGCATGACCGCCAGACTGGAGCACGTCGAGGGGGTTGAGGAGGGCGGCCGGCTGTTCGTGTGCGGGCCCAACGTCATGCTCGGCTACCTGCGCGCGGACAAACCGGGCGTGCTGGAGCCGCCGCCGGAGGGCTGGCACGACACCGGCGATATCGTCACCATCGACGAGCAGGGATTCATCACCATTAAGGGCCGCGCCAAGCGTTTCGCGAAGGTCGGAGGCGAGATGGTCTCGCTTGCGGCCGTTGAAATGCTCGCGGCCGAACTGTGGCCGGACAATACCACTGCCGTGACGGCCGTGGCCGACGCGCGCAAGGGCGAGCGCCTCATCATGGTGACTGACAAGCACGGGGCGACACGTTCGGAGTTTCAGGCCTACGCACGGAGCAAGCACGCCTCTGAGCTCATGCTGCCGTCCGAAGTCGTCGTACTCGACAAGCTGCCGCTCCTCGGGTCCGGCAAGGTCGATCACTTGGCAGTGCAGAAATGGGCGAAGGAGCAGGCGGCAACCGTCCACGAGGCGGCGGAGTAAAGTTCTTCTGGTCGCGTATCGGCGCGTAAAGACAAGCCGACGTTCTTCGCGAAGAAGTGAGGCGACGCAAGAAGCGTTAGGGGAAATGCCATGGGAGTACCCCGCAGACAATTTCTGCGCTGGGTCGCCAGCGCCGGTGCGCTTTCCGCGCTGTCCCGCAGCGCTTCGGCGCTCGATTATCCGTCGCGACCGGTTCGCGTCATCGTCGGTTATTCGGCCGGAAGCGCGCCGGACATCGGCGCCCGGTTGCTTGGGCAATGGCTGTCCGATCGTCTCGGCCAGCAATTCGTGATCGAGAACCGGCCGGGCGCCGGAACCAATCTTTCGACCGAGACAGTGGTGCGCGCGGCGCCCGACGGTTACACGCTGCTGCTGATTGCCACGCCCAACATGATCAGCGGGCTGCTCCACCAAAATCTCAGCTTCAATTTTGTCCGTGATATCGCGCCGGTCGGCTGTGTTGGCGCCACGCCCTTCGTGATGGTGGTCAGTCCGTCGTTTCCCGCTAAGACCGTGCCGGAGTTCATCGCCTACGCCAAGGCGCATCCTGGCCAGGTCAACATGGCCTCCAACGGCACCGGAAATTTGACCCACATCACCGGTGAGCTGTTCAAGATGATGGCCGGCGTCGACCTCTTCCACGTTCCCTATCGCGGCGAGCTGGAAGCGCAAGCCGATCTGTTCTCCGGCCGCGCCCAGGTCATGTTCGATCCGATCATTTCGGCGATCGGATACATTAGAGGCGACAAGCTGCGGGCGCTTGCGGTGACAACGGCGAATCGCATCGATGCGCTGCCCGGCATTCCCACGATCGCCGAGTTCGTTCCCGGCTACGAAGTTGAAGGATGGCTGGGCTTCGGCGCGCCGAGTGCCACGCCGCCGGAAATCATCGACAAGCTCAACCGGGAGATCAACGCCGGGATCGACGATCCGGGCGTGCGAACGCACTTGGTCGATCTCGGCAACGTGCCGACGAAGATGAGTCCGGCCGAATACTCCAAGCTCATTGCCGATGAAAATGAGAAGTGGGCTAAGGTGATCAAGTTTGCGGGCATCAAGCTCGATTGATTTATCCTTTGCCGGCCGAAATCAAAAAGGGGAGGAGTTGGATGAAATCTTCGCGCAGGCGTTTCCTCCATTGGGCTGCTGGTGCGGCCGCGTTGCCGGCCATCGCGCGCCGCGTCCGCGCAGACATGTATCCGTCGCACCCGGTGCGCCTTGTGGTCGGCTTCGCTGCGGGAAGCACGACCGACATTCTTGGCCGCTTGATGGGACAATGGATGTCGGAGCGTCTGGGCCAGCAATTCGTCATCGAGAACCGGCCGGGCGCCGGTGGGAATGTCGGTGCCGAAGCCATGGTTCGTTCGCCAGCCGATGGCTACACCCTGCTCATGGTGCCGCCGGCGGTCGCCGCAAACCCGGCGCTCTACACTAATCTCAGCTTCGATTTCCTGAAGGATGCCGCGCCGGTGGCCGGCGTGGTGCGCGTGCCGAACGTCGTCGAGGTCAATCCCTCGGTACCGGTCAAAACCGTTCCGGAGTTGATTGACTACGCCAAAGCCAATCCGGGGAAGCTCAGTTTCGCGTCAGCCGGAATCGGCACCGCGAGCCATCTGGCCGGGCAACTGTTCAACGCCATGACTGGCGCCCACCTGCAGCACGTGCCGTACCGCGGCGATGGGCCCGCCATGGTCGATCTGATCGGTGGGCAGGTCCAGGTTGGCTTCGCCACCATGACGGCGTCGATCGCCTATATCCGTGCCGACAAGCTGCGGCCGCTGGCGGTGACCACGCTCAAGCGATCGGACGCGTTGCCGAACATTCCGACCGTGAGCGAATTTGTGCCGGGCTTCGAGGCGAGTTCCTGGTTCGGCATCGCCGCGCCGAAGGATACGCCCGCCGACATCATCGATAAGCTCAACCGTGAGACCAACGCGGGCCTCGCCGATGCCAAGATCGCGGAGCGGCTCGCCGACATGGGCGGCATGCCGCTCACCGGCTCGCCGGCGGACTACGGCAAGCTGATCGCCGACGAAACCGCGAAGTGGGGCAAGGTCATCCGCGAGGCCGGCATCAAGGCGGAGTAGGATTTCGTCCTTTTCCCTAAGCCCCAAAAGCGTCTCACAGGCTAGGTGCTGCTGTTCCATGCCGGAGTACCGTGGATCATCGCGCCCAAAATGCCGCCAACGCGCACGACCCTGCATTCAATTTCTGGACAGGCGGCGCGTGCCGCGATCATTTTCGCCACGCGATCGAATGGGTATTGAAATGCTGCGTTCTCTACCATGAAACCGAGCGGAAGCCGGCCATCGTCGCGCGTAACGAGGCTGAACGCACGTTGAACCCTGGTGCCCCCAAAGCCGGAAAAAATCTCAGTGCGGCGTTGTACCGATGCGATAGCCTCATAGGGAAGCTCAGCGTGAACGAGACCGGGCAGGGGCAAATGACCACGCATGCGCGGTAGACGAAGCTTTAAGCGCTCCGGACCAAGTTCAATCCGCAGCGCAAGTGTGTACAGCAGCAGCAGAAGATAGATGGCGATTGTCGCCACGCATAACGCCGCGAGGATCAGGCCGATTCGAACGAGCCTGAAATCGACAATATCAGCGAGAAGGACGACGCCCGCGCCCCAACACAGCAACAGAAGGGTACACAGGATCAGGCCCGCGCTGACCA
>JASHVC010000753.1 GCA_030039655.1 Xanthobacteraceae bacterium
CGAGCGCCTCCGGGGCGGCGTGACCGCTGATGCGAGCGCTCAGGACACTAGAATAAAATTATGGGCTACATAATCCTCAAATGGGTTCATGTTCTGAGCGCCACGATATTGTTCGGCACTGGGATCGGCAGCGCCTTCTATGTGTTCGCGGCCAACCGCGAGAAGAACATCGCCGGCATTTACTTCGCCACCACCCATGTGGTTATCGCCGACTGGCTATTCATAGCGCCCGCCGTTGTCATTCAGTTCGTCACCGGTGTGTGGCTGCTCTACCTGACCGGATATTCGTTGTCGGACGATTGGGTACGATGGGGCATTGCTCTGTATTTTTTTGTAGGTCTTTGCTGGCTGCCGGCCGTTTGGATGCAAATCAAAATGCGAGACATGGCGAAGGCCGCGCTTGAAACAGGAGGCCCGCTGTCTGAAGATTATTGGCGGCTGGACCGATGGTGGATCATCGCCGGCTCGCTGGCATTTCCGGCCATGGTCGTGATTTTTTACCTTATGGTGGCGAAGCCGTAGTGCGAGTTAGTTTCGGGCCAGCAGCTCCCGCGTCGTTGGGATCGCTGACTGCATCGCCGAGCGCATCCAGGCCGAACCGTCGCGCCCACAAATTGTACCTCGTGTGACCCAACATCATGCTGCCGGGTTGATCAGGGCGATAAATTTGCCATCAAGGACAATTTGCTTGCTGCGGCCCGCAAGCGTTTATCTCGTGTCCACAGAGTCGTTGCAGGGGTTAGTCGCGCGGCGGCCAGCAGATGGACGTCCACGTAGCCGATGCCGATCCCGAACAGCCGATGCTGGTCGATGAAATGCAGTACTTCGTGCTCTGCAGCGAACGTGGCTTGGGGCAGAACCCGCAGACTACCCAGAATAACCCCACGCCGCCGTAGATTGCCCAGCGCGAGTTCGCCGAGCACGAAGGGATGAGTTAAGACCTGTTTGGTATCGAGCAGATGAACAAGCGTCTTGTCGCGCGTGCGCAGATGATCGACCCATACCGAGGTGTCGACTAATATCATTTTCGTCTTGGCCGCCTCCGTCGCGGTGCCGCGAGCTTGGGCTCACTACCTCCCAAGCGCGCCAATCGTCGCGCGCCTTCGCGCTCGATTAGCGCCTTAAGTGCTTCTCTAACCAGGGCCGATTTTTCGCTCAGACCGGTAAACGCTTGAGCCTTGGCCAGCAGTTCGTCGTCAAGAGCCAGGGTCGTGCGCATAAGTGTCTCTCCCATGAAGGCATAAAATTTATCATCATTTGATGTCGATTCCAATGCCGCCGCATAGTCCCCGACAGAGCATCGCTTGCCGATATCAGGCCAGCAGCTCTCGTACCCTCGGGATCACTTTTGTGCCGTATAGCTCGATGCTGCGCATGAGCTTGTCATGCGGCAGAGTGCCGGCGCTGTACTTCATATCAAAGCGGGCGATGCCGAGGGCCTTCGCGGTCGCGGCGATGCGCCGCGCGACGGTTTCGGGTGAACCGACATAGAGCGAGCCGCCGTCAGCTTCCTGATCGAAATGCGCGCGTGTAGCCGGCGGCCAGCCACGTTCGGCGCCGATGCGGTCGCGCATGGCCTTGTGGTGCGGGAACAGCTCATCGCGCGATTGGGTGTCGCTGTCCGCCACATAGCCGTGCGAGTGCAGCCCGATTTCCTTCACGGGACGGCCCATTTGTTCGTAGGCGCGACGGTAAAGATCGACATAAGGTAGAAAGCGCCGTGGATCGCCGCCGATGATCGCCAGCATCAGCGGCAGGTCGTAATGGGCGGCGCGCACGACGGATTCCGGGCTGCCGCCGACGCCGATCCAGGTTTTCAGCGAGCCATGTTCGAGGGGAGGGAACACGCGCTGATCTTTCAGCGGCGTGCGCGTGGTGCCCTGCCAGGTCACCGTGTCGTTGCGGATGAGCGCCACGAACAGATCGAGTTTTTCCTCGAAGAGCTGCTCGTAATTGGAAAGATCGTAGCCGAACAGCGGGAATGACTCGGTGAATGAGCCGCGCCCGACTGTTATTTCGGCGCGGCCGTTCGAGGCGGCGTTCAGGCTAGAGAAGCGCTCAAACACGCGCACCGGATCGTCGGAGGAAAGCACGGTGACGGCCGAGCCGAGCACGATGCGCTTGGTGCGGCCGGCGATGGCCCCGAGCACGACCTCGGGAGCCGAGATGGCAAAGTCGGGCCGGTGATGTTCGCCCACGCCGAAGGCCTCGATGCCGAGCGCGTCGGCGAGCGCCGCCTCCTCGATCACATCGCGTATGACTTGCGCCTGCGACTGCAGGCGCCCATCGGGTCCGGCGGTGACATCGCCGAACGTATCCAGCCCGAATTCCATTTGCCGCGCTATATGCGGTGGCGGATCGAGCTGCGCAAGCGCGAACTCACTCTCGTGGCGTGGTTGCGAGTTCTCGCTAGGCGCTCAAGCGAGCAGCACCGATGCCGGCCGCATAGGCTTTCGGTCGCCATTTGCCCTTGATCTGGGTGCGATGCATCACCCGGCGTGTCGCGTTGTCGAAAGGATCGCGCCGATGCATCGTCGAGCGATTGTCCCAGAGCACGAGATCGCCGACCCGCCAGTGATGCTCATAAAAAAACTTTGGCGAATTTAGAAATTGCCACAGCTCGTTGAGCAGCGCATCCGAGTCCGCGGGTGGCAAACCTTCTACATAGGAGTTGCGCCTACGACCCAGATAAAGCGCGGGTTCTCCGGTGATCGGGTGAACGCAGACGGCAGGATGCCACGCCCCTGGGGCTTTGTGCGGATCGTCCGTCGGGGTGACGCCTTGGCGGACGTAGCCGCCGCTATTGAATGTGCCATCGTGCTTGATGCGGCGCCCTTCGATCTTTGCCTTCAACTCGGCGGGCAAGGCCTTCCAAACCGCCTGCATGCCGCAGAAATAAGTGTTGCCGCCGCTCGGCGGAATTTCCAGCGCATAGAGCATTGAAGCATCCGGCGGCAGATCGAGGTAGCTCATATCGGTGTGCCACACGGCTTCGCCGGCGCCGAGCGCCCCGATTGGCTCACCTTTCGCGTTGAGCACGTTGGAAACCACATATACGTCCGGGTATCCCGGTGGGCTCTGGCGGCCACGTTCCTGGTTGGGCGGTGGGTCGAGTTCGCCGAAGCGCCGGCTGAAGGCGAGAAGGTCGTCGTCGGTGAGCTTTTGGCTGCGGATCAGCAGCACCGAATAGCGGTGCCAAGCTCCTTCGATTTGGGCGAAGTCGTCGGCGCTCAGCACGGTGAGATCGACGTTTCCGATCTCTGCCCCGACGGCGGGTGTCAGCGGTGTGACCGTCACAGACATCGCAAGATCTCCGGTTGACCGATGCGAGGGAAGAAACATGTGTCCCTTTGAGAGTCAGTTGGCAATGCTATGTTGGTGAAGCCAAGATGACAATCTGCAAACCGGCGAAGGCGCGTGCTGGCTGTGCGCTAATCATCTTCTCCTAGAGGCTTGCGCCGGCAAAATCTTTCAAAGATTACCATTTGTACAAATCAAACCTTGCTATTTGATGCGGTGCGCTGGACCTTAGCCAAGCCGCTTCCTAATTTGGAGGTTCGTTTGATCGAGGTCCGAATGGCCAGAGGAGAGCGGCTGAGGCGACGCGACTTGCTCGCACTGGCGCTGTCGGCCCTGGCCGGGTGCGCACTGCGAGCGGGCCCGGCCAACGCTGAGAGTGGCTATCCGGACCGACCAATCCGTCTCATCATTCCATTTCCTCCAGGCGGCGGCTTTGACGCGGTCGGGCGTCCTTGGGCCGAGCGCATCAAGCCGCTGCTCGGCACGATCGTCGTCGAGAATCAAGGCGGGGGCGGAAGCTCGCTGGGCGCCGCCGCGGCCGCTCATTCTCGCCCGGACGGCTACACGCTGCTGCTTGGTGGATCGAGCACACACATCACCGAGGCGATCCTCAAAACCCGGCCGCTCTACGATCCGATGAAGGATCTGGAGCCGATTTCCAACATCGCGGTTTCTGCCTTCGCGCTCGTCATTCATCCTTCGATCCCGGCGAACACGCTGGGCGAATTCATCGAATACGACAAAGCCCATCGGGGCACACTGTCTTACGGGCATGCCGGCATCGGTTCACTGAACCATCTCACCGGCGAACTGTTCAAATCGTTGGCCGGGCTTCCGGACTTGGTGCAAGTGCCGTATCGCGGTTCGGGCCCGGCAACCGCCGACGCGCTTGCGGGCCACGTAGCGATGGTCGTTCCTGCGGTCACCGGCCAGCTGATCGAGTTCCACCGCACCGGAAAACTGCGCATTCTCGCCGTGACCAGTCCCGAACGGCTCGTCGCCGCGCACGACTTGCCGACCGCCCGTGAGACCTTGCCGGGCATAGTGTCCCAGCAATTGATCGGGCTTTTTGCTCCCGCCGGAACGCCGAACGAGATCATCGATCAAATCGCGGAAGCTAATCACGCTACACTTGCGGAGCTCAGCTATCAGCGCATGCTCGTGGAAACCGGGTTCGAGCCTGACATTGACTCGTCGCCGAAGAAATTTCGTCGTCTGATCGAAGATGAGATTGCCAAGTGGACGCCGATCGTCACCTCGCTCGGAATCAAGATCGACTAGCCTTATATCTCAGCCAGCCTCGAACACGGCCAGCGTCGCGCCGGTGGTACCGCCGGCCGCCATGTCGGGACAGGTGCTGAGCGCCGCAAGTAAGTCCATCTCGGCCCGAAGCATCACGTACGCGCCCGGCGGCTTGGGTCGGATGTGCGAGTGCTCCAACTCGCCAGTGTCGGGGTGGATGATCATGTGCTGGAAGATGTTGAATGGACTGGGTACATCTTCGACCGCGATGCCGTAGGGCGTCAATACGCCGCCGAGATTTTCAGTGCAGCCCCGCGGCGGCATTTCCGAGAGCGGCCGCCCATAGGTTTTCTCCCATATGCCCTTTGCGGCGGCGAGCTCGTGCCGCTTGCGGCTGCACATGCCTTCCTGCAGGTCGTGATGGCCTTCCTTGAACGTGTCTTCGACGATGGTCATCATCGTGTTGTTGAGTTTTGAGATGAGCTGATCGCCGGTGGAGATGAAGACCTTTCGTTGATTAGCCTTGGTGCGCGCCTGATCAAACCGCTCGCGCAGGCTCTCGCGGTTGAAACAGACAAAATCGATGATGGTCTGCGAGGTGATGCGCACCGATTGACCAGCTTTCAGGTCGAAGGCAAAGCCGGTGTTGCGCTGCAACTGTCGCTCCCACAGCATCTTATTGGACATATCTTATTTCCTGGGGTTTTGCGGATGTGTTCATCGAAGAATGATCTTGTGCGTCGTTATTCGGCTATGGCCTTGGATGCCTTTTCAATCACGCCCGGAGAAATCGTGTAGAGCTTAGCCAGAAGGTCATCGACTTCGTGACCGCTCATGGGCCCGATATCGATTTTCTCCCTAGCGGCCTCGGCGAGTAGGTCCGGATCCTTCATGGTCTCATCGAAGGCCTTGCTCAACGCTGCCTTGCGGTCGGCGGGTATGCCGGGTGGCGCCGCGAAAGGCCGGCCGATCGCCTGCGGAGCGAAATTAATGTACAGGATCTGCTTCTTTTGCGGATCGTCGATCAGATCCAGCGCTAGCGGGACATCCGGCAGTTCGGGGTCCTTTTTCAACGCCGCCTGGACCAGCAAATTGACGCTCTTGTTTTTGATCCAGTCGGCGTGCGCCACTTTCAGGGTGCCCCACGACAGCCCGCAGATGCCGTCAACTTCGCCGCGTTCCATGGCAAGCGTAATGTCGTTGGTGCCGGGATACCCCGAAACGAGTTTGATCTTCGCGCCAAAAACGTTCTTGTAGAGATGGGCGTAGATATCGGAATCGGCCGCGGCGAACTGTCCACCCATCACTACGGGTTTTGTCAGCATGTCCTGAAAGGTTTTGACCTGCGACTTCGCGCCAGTGAGGCAAAGGCTGGTGTCAGCTGACATGCTGCCGATCCAAGAAAATGCTCGGCCGTCGAAGCGAGCGTCCTGCGGCGTGACCAGCGGCATGGTGGGGATGCTGCGCGAAAATGTGCCGATGATTGATCCGTCCTTGGGGGCGGCGGAATATAGAAAGTTGCTAGCGCGCAAGCCTCCGGCGCCAGGCATGTTCTCGGGAACGACCGAGGGATTGCCGGGAATATGCCTGCCGATATAGCGGGCGAGCAGGCGCCCGTAGAGGTCGTATCCGCCCCCGACCGTGTAAGAGATGAGAACCGTCAGCGTGCGGCCTCGATAAAAGTCCTCTACTTCGTTGGCCCCGGCGGAACGCGGAAGGGTGAGGAGCGCGAGCAGAATTGTCGCCAGTAGCGCACGTATTTTAGTCCCGAGCATTCGATGGGTGGGCCTTATCATAATGGCTTCATGTCCCTTGTGCCCGGCATGCTTTGCTTTCGCGGAGGCAATGTTGCGTACTGGCGCGATGCGAACAAGGTATTGGCCATGCGGCCGACTGCCTCTACGTGGAAAGGTCTGACCTAAATCCGTGACTTGAAGTCAGTTGCTGCCGAACGGCAGGCGCTCGATGTCGAGGTCTGCAGTCATGATCTGCCGGTGAGCGCGGTCGAGATATGGCTGCAGTTTGGCGACGCGTTCGCTGATCGCCGCGAAATCGCGCCGGAATTCCGGCATCACCGCCTTCACGGCTTCGTAAATCGTGTCTTCGTCCAGGGTTGTGAGCTGGCGGTCACGCACCACGATTTTACCATCGACGATGACGTGGCGCACGCCGCGCCCGGCTTCGATGTGCACGAGCTGGCGCGCCGCACTGTTCATGGGCGACCACGTCGGGTCCTTGGTGTCGATCAGCGTAAGGTCTGCTTTGAAGCCCGGCGCTACGCGCCCGATTGCGTGGCCGAGCCGCGCGCCATCGGCGCCGCCCTCGGTCGCCGCGCGCAGCGCCGCAATGGCCTGCGGCGGACCCGGAATGGGATCGCTCACCGCTGCGAGCAAAGTGAAGAGCTTCATCGCCATGAACATGTTCTGAGCGTCCGAACAGCTGCAGTTGTCGCAACCCAGGCCGATGCGAACGCCCGCATTCTGCAGCAGCCGGATCGGCGCGACCCCGCATTTCATTTTCAGGTTGCCTTGGGGGTTGAGCACTACTCCAGCGCCGTGCTCCGCGAGCATGTCGATTTCCGCGGGTGTGAGCCAGACACTGTGGGCGAAGTTGAGCCGCGGGTCGAGCACGCCCTCCTTGGCCAATCGCTCAATCAACAACCCACTGTATTCGGGAATGGTCAGGCGCGCCTGCAGCGCCATCCCTCGCGACTCGTAGATGTGCGTGTAAACCGGAAGATCGTAACGGCGCGACAATTCCATCGTGCGCTGCATGATCGCGGTCGAGCAGCGCTCGGGCGAGGAGGGGCCCAGCGCCCACGACACTCGTGACTGCGGGGGTGCCTTGAGCCGCGTGGTCTCGAAGTGTCCGATGAGGTCAAGCTGCCGCTCTGGTTCCGTAGAGGTAGAGAGCAGCGGATGCAGTTCGGCCGGAAAGGTATCCTTCCAGAACGGAATGGTCTCGATCCCCTTGCGGTCGGCGTATTGGAGGGCAAAGATGACGCGAATGCCGACTTGGTCGTAGGCCCTCATCACCGCGTCCATGTGGCGCTCCTGGTACGGATAGAGCGTCAGCATGTCCTGGATGGTGGTCATCCCCGAGCGCAGGCATTCGAGCGCGCCCAAGAGGGTGCGCGCGTAAATTTCCTCG
>JASHVC010000754.1 GCA_030039655.1 Xanthobacteraceae bacterium
ATCATCACGGTCGAGAATGAGGCGCAGGCGTTCGCCCGCGCGCGCATGGACGAGCAAGACAAGGGAGGCGATGCAGCACGCGCCGCGCTGGCGCTCATTGCGCTCAAGCGGCGACTTGGCAAACGGTGAATTGGCAGCGCGTCCATGGAAAACGCCGAAGCAAAAGAACCCCGCAAGGCCAACAAGCGCGGCGCGGCTCGTCTCGCGGCCGTACAGGCGCTTTATCAGATGGACCTCGCCGGCACGGGCCTCAATGAAATACTGTCCGAGTTCGAAAGCCACTGGCTCGGCTGCGAAGTCGAAGGCGCGCAATATCGTCCAGCAGAGGCGGCCTATTTTCGCGACATCGTCAGCGGGGTGGTGCGCGAACAAACGCGGCTCGACCCTCAAATAGACGCGGCGCTGGCGCGCGGGTGGCCGCTGCGGCGCATCGAGGCGGTTTTGCGCGCGGTGCTTCGCGCTGGCGCCTACGAGCTGGCATGCCGCTCCGATGTGCCGGCGCGCGTTGTCATGGCGGAATATGTCGACGTCGCCGCCGCCTTCGTCGACGAGGAGGAGACCGGCATGGTCAATGCCGTGCTCGATCAGTTGGCGCACCAGTCGCGCGCCGCCGAGTTTGCCGGCGGATAGGCCGGAGCCACGCCTATGGCCCACGAAGAAACGTCGGCCGAGGAGCGCCTGATCGCCCGATATTTCCGGCCGTTGGCGACGTACCCGGGTGCTCTTGGTCTCGGCGACGACGCCGCTGTTCTGACTCCGCCGCCTGGCTGCGATCTCGTGGTGACGACGGATGGCGTCATTGCCGGCGTACATTTCTTCCCCGACGATCCGCCGGACACGATCGGCCGCAAGGTGCTGCGGATGAATCTCTCGGATCTGGCCGCGAAAGGCGCGAAGCCGGTCGGCTTTCTCATGTCCGTCGCGTTGCCGGCGGGCGTCGAGGAAAATTGGCTCGCCGCATTTGCCGCTGGTATTGGCGAGGACAGCAAGCGCTATGGCTGCCCGCTTCTTGGCGGCGATACGGACCGCACACCGGGCCCGATTTCAGTATCGATCGCAGCCTTCGGCAGCGTGCCGCAGGGAAAGATGGTGCGGCGCTCGACCGCCAAACCCGGCGATTGCGTTGTGATAACCGGCACCATTGGCGACGCTGCGCTCGGCGTGCTGCTGTGCAAAGATGCCGCTCTCGCCGAACGGCTACGGCTAAATGAGAGCATGCGCGCTCATCTGCAGCAACGCTATCTGTTGCCGGAGCCGCGCAACGCGCTTGCTGCCGCCGTCTTGCAGTACGCTTCCGCGGCCATGGATGTGTCCGATGGCCTTGCCGGCGACCTCGCCAAACTGTGCCGCGCTTCCTCTGTCGCGGCAGAAGTCGACGTCGCACGCGTTCCACTCTCTGATGCCGCGCGCGCGGCGGTCTCAGCCGATCCGGCCCTCTTGGGAACAGTGCTGGGCGGTGGGGACGATTATGAGATCGTCTTGACGCTCTCGCCGGAAAAGCTCGGCGCATTTCAGGACGCGGCGCGTGCCGCCGGCGTGGCGATGGCAGAGATCGGCCGGATCGCGGCGGGCGAGGGGGCGAGCTTCGTGTGCGACGGTAGTCCGCTTAGGCTCGCGCATCGCGCCTACAGTCATTTCTGAATATGCGATCCTTGGCTGCCGCTCTCACGGTGCTGTTGGCTCTCGGCAACGGCGCTACGGTCTGGGCTGCGCCAAAAACCTTGCGCGTCGTACTGGCATCGCCGCTGGTCGAAGAGGGCTCCGGCCCTGATGGTTGTACGCCTGCAATGAGCGGCTTGGGTGGACCAGCCGTTTGGGAGGTCCGTGTCGAGCGCTTCCTGCTCGATGGCAAGGCGCTGGTCGAGACCAGCCGCGAGGCAAAATTGGATCGCTTCCCGCTTTGCATTGCGAGCCTGCCCGTCGCCAAGAACGCCGAGGTCGAACTTTCCTTCGTGGCTCACGACGGCGCCAGCATGGCGCGCGCCGCCGGCATCGTGCTGCGCTTTAGCGACCCGCAGGACTTTTACGTGGTTGAGGCCGACGCAGTCGCTGGGCATGTGCGCCTGGTGCGCGTGATCAACGGCGAACGCCGCGAGATTGCCAACAGCCCGGCCGTGCTCGTCACCGGCAAAGCGCAGTCACTGCGCGTCAAAGCAACCGACGAGGATTTCGCCGTTGCGCTCGATGGCAAGGCTTTGTTCGAGGCACGTGATGGTGGTCTCGCGCTGCCGGGCCGCTTCGGCATTTGGAGCAGAGCAGACAATCTCACCAGTTTTGGCGATCTCTTCATCACCGTCCTGGATTAAGCGCTTTTGCGTTCGAAGACGCTATAATGGCCGTCACGAGAAACGCCCCATGCGCTCGGTCGTGATCCGCCACACGGGCGCCTTGCAGTTCTGACCTGCGCCGCGAGGAGTAGCGCCACTTCCGTTCGACCTTTACAAGGCCGCCTCCACGAGGAATTCGTCCGAGCGGACAGCAAGCGCATGGCCGTTATTGCCGAACCCAGGATCGACGTCACTGACGACCGGCTTGCCCGGCGCAACGCGCTTGTCCTCGCCGTGGCCCAGGCTCTGGCCGGCGGCAACGCCACTGTTATCACCGCCACGACCGGAATCATCGGCTCGATGCTGGCGCCCGATCCAGCGCTGGCCACTGTGCCTATCAGCGTCATGGTGCTCGGCATGTGGGCAGGGACTCTCCCGGTCGGAATATTGGCGAAGGCATTTGGCAGGCGTTTTGCGTTGCAGACCGGTTCGGCCTTCGGCGTGCTCTCCGGTCTTGTCTCATATACAGCCGTCCTGCACGGCTCATTTTTGCTGTTGCTGCTGGGCACGTTCTGCGGCGGCCTCTACGCAGCCGCGCATCAGTCCTATCGCTTCGCCGCCGCCGACACTGCGAGCGAACGCTTTCGCCCCAAGGCGGTGTCTTGGGTTTTTGCCGGTGGCGTGTTCGCCGGCATCATTGGTTCGCAGCTTGTAATCTTCACCAAAGACATCTTTCCCGCCTCTTTGTTCGCCGGTAGTTTTCTGGCCCAATCGGCGTGCGCGTTGCTGGCCGCGGGCGTGCTGATGTTTCTCAGAATCCCACGGCCGCATGTTTCGCACTCTTTCGCCGATGGTCGTCCGCTCATCGAGATCGTCCGCCAGCCGCGTTTCATTGTGGCGGTCGTCTGCGGCGTGGCGAGCTACGCGATGATGAACATGGTCATGACCTCAGCACCGGTGGCTATGGTCATGTGTAGTCATTCGGTCAACGAGGCGGCTCTCGGCATCCAATGGCACGTGCTCGGCATGTACGGGCCGAGCTTTATCACCGGATCGCTGATCTTGCGGTTTGGCGTCCGCCGGATGATGGCGATCGGGCTGACGATGATCGCCACCGCAGCCACCATAGATCTGCTGGGCATCACGCTTTGGAATTTTTGGATTGGGCTTGCGGTGCTGGGCATCGGGTGGAATTTTGCCTTCATCAGCGCCACAACGTTGGTTACTGAATGCCACGATCCGCACGAGCGTAACAAAGTGCAGGCGTTCAATGATTTTCTGATCTTCGGCTCCATGGCTATCGGCTCGTTCTCGTCCGGCGTACTGCTGACGAGTTATGGCTGGGCCGGTCTCAACGAGGTCGTATTCCCTGTTATTCTGGTGGCGGCAATGCTGTTGGCATGGGGCTCGCTGGTCCGCCGCCCCAGCACGGTGTGACGCAGACCAGAAAGGGACAGGAAATGGCCAAAGTGAGAGGAATGCGGAAAGCCGAAAAGCGCGCCTCCGCCGGACGGCAGGTGAGCAAGTCCAGCCGTACGACGCGCAAAATTTCAGCGCGCCGCCGGACGGCAGCAGTGGCGAAGAGCAGGTCCAAGGCGAAAGCAGGGCCGCGGCGACAGACATTTGTCGCCAATCACTTGAACCCGGATGCTTTTGAAGGCGGGCTGCGCTCTTACGCTAAATATCGCGATCTCGATATTGCCTCCGCGACCAACGGCTTGGCGCGCGCCCATGTCATCAAGATGCTTCCACCGTGCGATCCGGCCGAGGTGTCGAAGCGCCACTATCACGACGTCGAATTTCAGATGATCTACGTTCTCAAAGGCTGGATCAAAGGCGAGTACGAAGGTGCAGGCGTTGTGACCATGCGCGAGGGATCGTGCTGGCTCCAGCCGCCGCGGATCGAGCACTCCGTGCTGGACTATTCCGACGATTGCGAACTGCTTGAGATCATCATGCCGGCCGATTTCGAGACTGTCGAACTGGAATAGCCGAGAGAGGTTTGCAGCCAATGGAGAAGCGATGAGTCGCACGCGGTTCGCCATCGCGCTCTTGTTGGCCGCGTTCGCGAGCGATGGCGTGCGCGCGGATCCGGTGGCCGATTTTTATCGCGGCAAGACCGTCACGATGATCATCGGTTACGGCGCCGGTGGCGGCTACGACCTCTATGGACGATTGGCGGCGGAGTTTTTCGGGCGGCACATTCCTGGTGGTCCAACCATCGTGCCACAAAACATGCCGGGAGCTGGGAGTTTCAAGGGCGCGCAATATCTCTATTCGGCGGCACCCCAGGACGGCACCTATCTGGGGAGCGTCGCACAGACCATCGCGCTCGATACCGCGATGGCCAACGATCCGGCGCTTGATGCCACAAAACTCCCCTACATCGGCCGGCTGACCAGCAACGTCGATACCGGCGTGGCTTCGCTGCAAAGTGGCATTCATTCGTTCGACGATGTGCGCAAGAAAGCCTACGCCGTCGGGACATCCGGTGGCGCTTCGTCGGCGGTGGTGTATCCGGCGGCGCTCAATGGCTTTGCCGGTGCCAAGTTCAAATTGGTCAAGGGCTATCAGGGCGTCGCCGATGTCGTTCTCGCGCTGGAGCGCGGCGAGGTGGAAGTCGGTGGCGCCGTCGGATTACCGATCCTGCTCGCAAGACACCCGGACTGGCTCAAAGGCGGAGCAACGATCATTTACCAGGCTGCGCTCACGCGCGATCATCTCATTCCCGATGTGCCGACGTTGCCGGAACTCGGACTGACCGACGAAGGCAGAACCGTTCTGCGCGCCATCGCGGGAACGGCTGAGATCGGCCGCTCTATTTTGACGACGCCCGGCGTTGCGCCGGAACGGCTCGCCGCGCTGCGCAAGGCGTTCCAGGAAATGGTCAAGGACCCGGATTTTTTGGCGGCCTGCGATAAGCGCAACATCATGCTGGCTCCCGCCACGGGAGAAGATATGGACGCAATCGTTGCTCAGACGATGCAGATTCCCAAGGCGGTGGTGTTAAAGATCCCGCCGCTGCTCAAACAATAACTGGGCCGTCGCCCGCGAGCAGGGTGATGGGCAGGAATTGCCGCCCGGCCGGTTCACGGAGAGCGAAAACGGGTCGCACACGTACGTTAGCGGCCAAAAAGCGGCCCGCCGTTGCAGCGGCGGGCATTTTATGCAATGTCCGCGGCGACTTGCGCGGGACCCATCGACATCGTCCGTTGCGCTTTCCTTCGCGGCCGGCCTGAAAATCCGGCCGCTTAAAGACAACCGGGGTTGTTGCCATGCACATCTTGTGGCTGATCGTTATCTGCGGCGCTCTCGCCATCGTCTATGCCATCTGGGCCACTTATTC
>JASHVC010000755.1 GCA_030039655.1 Xanthobacteraceae bacterium
TGACCGTCGCGCCGTCGAGCCGCACCGTCTCGCCGTAGCCGATCGTCTGTGTACTTCCGGCAAAATTTGCTCCGTAGCGCAGGCGCATGAGATCGAGCGTCTCCTGCGTCGCCAGCACGGCGCCGTGACCGGCGCGCGCGTGATCGGAGTGAGCGTGCGTGATCAGCGCCCGCTCGACCGGTCGTGTCGGATCGATGTGAAAGCCGCCGCGCTTGCAGCATAGTCCCGACGGCGTCAGCGCGAGGATGTCTTCTGGGCGCATCGCGAACGATTAGATAACTACTTTCGCAACACACGCGAGCACGATGACCGAGACTGGACCGCTCTTCGTCTCCTCCGGGGACGCCATAGCCGATCGGCGCTACAAATGGGCGCTCGACCATGCGGCGCGCGGCGATTTTACCGGTGCAGCCGAAATCCTCGAGCAGACGGTCGAGCTTGCACCAGGCTTCGCCACCGCATGGTTCGCGCTGGGCGCCATCCGCGACCAGTTGGGCCAGCGGAGCAAGGCGGTCGCCGCGTTCGAGCGGGCGCGTGACGCCGATCCGGACGACTACCACGGTGCGCGGCTGCAGCTGGCAAGGATCGGCGCGGGCGGCGCGACGCCGGCGATGACGCAAACCTATGTCCGCCGGCTGTTCGACCAATACGCGGCGCGTTACGACGCTTCGCTCACCGAGCATCTCGATTATCGCGGGCCGGCCCTGCTGTGCGCCGCGGTCGAATCCGCGATGCAGGCGGCGAAGCGGCCGATGCGCTTCGGCTCTATGCTCGACCTTGGCTGCGGCACCGGGCTCGGCGGTGCCGCATTTCGTCCCTTTGTCGATTGGCTCGTCGGCGTCGACCTGTCGCCGGCCATGATCGCCCAAGCGGATACGAAAGGGCTCTACGATCGTGTCGTGACTTCCGACATCGTGGCCTGTCTTGCCGACGAGATCGCCGACAAGGCGGCGTATCACCTCGTCCTTGCCGCCGATGTCTTTGTCTATGTGAACGATCTCGCTCCGATGATTGCCGCGGTCGCAAGTGTGCTGGCGCCGAGTGGCATTTTTGCTTTCACGGTGGAGACCCATACGGGCGGCGGCGTGAAACTGTTGCCGACACTGCGCTATGCGCACGGCGAGGCTTATGTGCGAACCGTCCTGCGTGACGCCGGTCTCACGGTTGGGCATCTCGCTAAAACGGCGGTGCGCACTGAGAAGGGCGTGCCGGTCGACAGCCTCGTAGTCGTCGCCCAACCCTCGACCGAGGCGCAACCGCCCGCTAGTTCTGGTGCGTGACCGTTCTGGAACGCACGACGATTTTACCTGAACCGTTCGGGCGCTGGTTCGCCGGCCGTGGCTGGGCGCCGCGCGCGCACCAGTTGGAACTTTTGGCCAAGGCGCGGACCGGGCGCTCGGTACTGCTCATTGCGCCTACGGGAGGCGGTAAGACGCTTGCCGGATTTTTGCCGAGCCTGGTGGAGCTAAGCGGTGCTTCAAATCCGCTCTCCGCGCGGACGGGTGGGGAGAGCCGCCGGCTGATCTCCACCGGCCGCGGCGTACGGCGCGAGGGCGGGCTGCACACGCTCTACATCTCTCCGCTCAAGGCGCTGGCCGTGGACATCGCGCGCAATCTGGAAACGCCCATCGCCGAAATGGGGCTGCCAATCCGCATCGAGACGCGCACCGGTGACACACCGACCTCGAAGCGCCAGCGCCAGCGGCGCGATCCGCCACAGATTTTGCTGACAACGCCCGAACAGGTCGCGCTGCTGTTGGCTTCGGCTGACGCTCCTTATCTGTTCGGTTCACTCAAACGCGTGATCCTCGACGAACTGCATGCGCTGGTCACGTCGAAGCGCGGCGATCTTTTGTCGCTTGGCTTGGCGCGATTGTTCCGCTTGGCGCCGGACCTCACCAGCATTGGCCTCTCCGCCACGGTCGCCGAGCCCAATGACCTCTGCCGTTTCATGGTCCCGCAGCGCGGTCCGGATGCACGCGCCGATCTCATTGTCGCCGAAGCCGGAGCCGCGCCCGACGTGTCGATGCTGGATTCGACCGAGCGGCTGCCGTGGGCCGGACATTCGGCACGATATGCGCTCGGCGAATTGTATCAGCTCATCAAGGCGCACCGGACCACGCTCGTGTTTGTCAACACGCGCAGCCAGGCGGAGGGAATTTTTCAAGACCTTTGGCACATCAATGACGACAATCTGGCGATCGCGCTTCACCACGGCTCGCTCGATGTGGCGCAACGGCGCAAGGTCGAAGGCGCCATGGCGAGCGGTCGCCTTCGCGCCGTCGTGTGTACGTCCTCGCTCGATCTCGGGGTCGATTGGGGCGATGTCGATCTGGTCGTGAATGTCGGCGCTCCCAAAGGCGCGTCCCGGCTGCTTCAGCGCATCGGCCGCGCCAACCACCGTATGGACGAGCCGTCCAAGGGCGTGCTCATTCCGGCGAACCGCTTCGAAGTGCTGGAGTGCCGTGCGGCACTCGACGCCATTGCCGACAACGCTCAGGACACGCCCGCCCCGCGCATCGGCGCGCTTGATGTGCTCGCTCAGCACGTGCTCGGCTGCGCCTGCGGCGAACCGTTTCTGTCAGACGAGCTTTATGCCGAGGTGACTACGGCCGCTCCCTACGCGGCGCTCGCGCGCGCCGATTTCGACGCCGTGGTCGACTTCGTCGCCACCGGCGGCTACGCGCTCAAAGCCTACGAGCGCTTCGCCCGCATCCGCAGAGGCAAGGACGAGCGTTGGCGCATCACGAATCCGATGGTGGCGACGCGCTACCGGCTGAACGTTGGCACCATCGTCGAGGCCGACATGCTCAAAGTCCGTCTGGTACGTTCGCGCGCGTCGAAAATGATTCCGCGCGGCGGCCGGCTGCTCGGCCAGGTCGAAGAATATTTCATCGAGACTATGGTGCCGGGCGATACCTTCGTGTTCGCCGGCGAAATCCTCAAATACGAAACCCTGGTCGAAGATGAAGTTTACGTCTCGCGTGCAACGTCCGAGGACCCGAAGGTGCCGGCCTATGAGGGCGGTAAATTTCCGCTGTCGACATACCTGGCGGAGCGCGTGCGCGGCATCGTCTCGCATCCACAGGAGTGGAGGAATCTTCCCGCGCAAGTGCGCGAGTGGCTGGAAATTCAGGAATGGCGTTCGCAGATGCCCGGACAGCGCGAACTATTGGTAGAAACCTTCCCGCGCGCCAACAAATATTATCTGGTCTGCTATCCATTCGAAGGCCGGCTCGCCCATCAGACGCTGGGCATGTTGCTGACACGGCGGCTCGAACGTGCGCGGTTGCGGCCCATGGGGTTTGTGGCCAACGAATATGCTCTGGCGGTCTGGGGCCTCGGTGATGTGGCGCACCGCATCG
The DNA here is from genome assembly GCA_030039655.1 of Xanthobacteraceae bacterium. Next base: position 3,366 of record JASHVC010000755.1, read on the forward strand.
AGCAGGGTGAGCTTTCGCTAGCCGCGCTGTTCGATGAAGATATGCTCGGCGACGACCTCGAAGCGTGGCTCGCAGAATCCGCGCTGATGAAGCGGACCTTCCGCAACTGCGCGATCATCGCCGGCCTGATCGAACGCCGTTTCCCCGGCGAGGAGAAGTCGCGGCGGCAGGTAACGATCTCGACCGACCTCGTCTACGACGTGCTGCGCAGCCATCAGCCCGACCACGTGCTGCTGCGCGCCGCGCGTGCCGATGCGGCGACCGGCCTGCTCGACGTGCGCAGGCTTGGCGAAATGCTCTCGCGCATTCGAGGCCGAATCGTCCATAAAGCGCTGGATCACGTTTCTCCCCTCGCCGTTCCGGTGATGCTGGAGATCGGACGCGAGGCAGTTTATGGCGAGGCGGCCGAGGTGTTGCTCGCTGAGTCCGAGGAAGAACTGGTGAAGGAGGCGATGCGGTGAGGAGTGTGGCATCTGCCGCTCATTCCCGCGAAAGCGGGAATCCTGACGCCGGGTCCGCGCCATCGCGGGCACCAGCGGACAACACGCTCACGCTCGCCGACGTCACTCTGATTGCCGATACTTCCGGCGCTCTTTTTTGGCCGGACGAAAAGATGTTGATCGTTGCCGATCTGCATTTGGAAAAGGGTTCGGCCTTCGCCGCGCGCGGCGTGTTGCTGCCACCCTATGACACGGCATCGACCCTACTCCGGCTCGCCCGCCTCGTCGAACGATACGCCCCACGGCTGGTGGTGGCGCTCGGCGACAGCTTCCATGACGGCGGCGGACCGGCGCGTATGGCCGATACCGACCGTGCCTCGCTGAAGGCACTGCAGCGCCGACGTGACTGGCTCTGGATCGCTGGCAATCACGATCCCGATCCGTCGGACGGCGTCGGCGGCCGCTTCGCCGATGTCCTGGAGTTTGGGCCGCTGACTTTTCGCCACGAGCCTTCGTCAGGCCTGTCCGACGTCGAAATCGCCGGTCACCTGCATCCGCTCGCGCGCGTGGCGCGGCGCGGACGCGCGGTGAGTAGACGCTGTTTCGCCAGCGACCACAGGCGGCTGATAATGCCTGCCTTCGGGGCCTACGCCGGCGGCCTCAATGTGCGCGACCACGCCATCGCGACCCTATTCGGCACGCTGGCATTTACCGCGCACATGCTGGGCGAACGCCGCCTCTACGCGATCGCCGCCGAGCGTTGCCTGCCGGACTGACTTGAAATTTTTGCGCCGCGAATCGGAACGGCATTGCAGAATTCGACCAGAAGATCGGCGAGCCGCCGCGCCGCCGGGTTGGCGTTATCCGCGGCGATCAGCGCCACCTCGGTATTGTCGACCGGCCGGAAGCCATCCTTGCGGCCGAGGATTCGATGCTCGGGCAGGATCGCCACATCGGGCAGGATGCTGACGCCGAGGCCCGCCGACACCGCGGCCTGAATGCCCGCCATGTTGGGGCTGGAATAGGCGATGCGCCAGCTCCGCCCCGCCGCCTCGAGCGCATGAATGGCGCGGTTGCGATAGAGGCAACCCTGTTGAAACACCGCGAGCGGCATGGGATCGCCATTCGGGTCGATCGGGTGGCGGCAGCTGGTCACCCATTGCAGCCGTTCGGGCCAGGCGGCGACACAGCCTCCGTCGCCGGCGGTGCGTTTCACCAGCGCGACGTCGATCTCGCCGCGCTCGAGCGCGGCGCGCAATTCGGCGCTGATGTCGCAGCGCACGTCGAGGCGAAGACTCGGCCGCGCCCGCCGATGCCGTGACAGCATTTGCGCCAGGCGGTGAGCGGCGAAGTCTTCCGGAATGCCGAGGCGGACGACACCGTCGCTTGCCGGCTTCGCCACCACGTCGCGGGCTTCCGCCGCAAGCGCCAATAGCCGGCGCGCGTAGGACAACAGCCGCTCGCCCTCGTCGGTCAGCGAGACCCGCTTGCCTGAGCGTTGCAGCAGCGCGCGGCCGAACGATTCCTCCAACCGTTTGATCTGCTGGCTCACGGTCGATTGGGTGCGGTGGACCCGCTCGCCGGCGCGGGTGAAGCCTCCGGCGTCCACCACCGAAACGAAACTCCGCAACAATTCGAGATCGAGCATAGCGACCCGCATATGGCGATAAATTCATTATTCCACTGCTTCGAATTATATCATTTAATTTTCAAATGCAAAGGACGCGACCTATGTGCCTAGCACACAGGAGATTCCCGATGCGTCCCGCCCAATCGGTCTTTCGCCCACAGTTCAGGCTGCATCCCATAGCCCTGGAAGTCGGCGTATTCTGTCTGATCTGGAGCTCGGCATTTTCGATCTCCAAGGTGACGCTGCTCGACTGCCCGCCGTTGCTTCTGCTCACCGCGCGTTTTCTGCTCGCGGCCGCGGTGCTACTCGGCGGCGCCCTCGTCACTGGCGCCAAACGGCGTCTCGGCCGGCGCGACCTAGTGGCGCTGGCGACGATCGGCGTCGCCAACAACGCGCTCTATCTCGGCTTCAACTATCTCGGCATGGGCAGCGTATCGTCGGGCCTCACGGCGCTGATTAGCAGCATGAACCCGGTGCTGACCGCCGTTCTGGCCGCGTATTTTCTCGGCGAGCCGATGACCTGGCGCAAGGCCGGCGGCCTTGTCCTCGGCGTCATCGGTATTGCCTTCATCGTACGCAGCCGAGTCAGCAGCGGCGCTGAAAGTGTGTCCGGGATCGCGCTCGTAGTTGGGGGACTGGTGTCACTGGTGAGCGGCGCGATCCTGTTCAAGCGGCTTGCGCCGAAGGGCGGACTGTGGATCGCCACCGGCATCCAGAATCTCGCCGGCGCGCTGGCGCTGGCGCCGGTGGCGCTGACGACGGAATCGATCAGCGCTATTTCACCGAGCTGGCGGCTATTGGCCGCGTTTGTCTATCTGGCAGTGATCGGCTCGGTGTTGGCCTATCTGCTGTGGCTTCATTTGCTCACCGTGCTGGGCGCCACTGCGGCCAGCGCCTATCACTTTCTCATGCCGCCGCTCGGGCTCTTATTCGGCTGGCTCGTTCTCGGCGAGCATATGGCGCCGCATGAGCTTGTCGGCATCATTCCGGTAGCGCTTGGCATTTATCTGGTGACGCGGCCGGCCGCTGTGCGAAAGGCTGCGATGGCGTGAGGCCGAGTTTTCTACGCGATCGCCGCGGAGCGTTGTTTGCCCGACTGACCGCGCTTCACATTAGTTCAGCCTAGCGTCTGCTGCTCGGGTTTCGCCACTGGCTGGGCGCGGCTTCGGTCTTACCGGGTGAGGCGCTTCCGCGGGCGTTTCCCAAACCGCCTGTGTCTTCACATTGACGGCATCGTCGGGCTGCGGCTCTGGCGACCAATCTTGCACCGCGAGCAGTACGCCCTCCCGCGCTTGCGGATCCAAATGCGCCGCTACTTCGTTGCCTTTTGCGGCCGAAACACGGTCGCCTTGATTGGCGGCCAGCATGAACCACTTGTAGGACTCCGCGTAGTTCTTTTCCACGCCAATGCCGCGTCCATAGAGAACCGCGAGATTGAATTGGCTGTCTTTGACGCCATGATCGGCCGCCATTCGGAACCAGGCAGCCGCGCTCTCGTAGTCGGGTGCACCGCTTACCCCCTCCGCATAAAGAACCGCCAGATTGTGCATCGCCTTGGCATTACCCTTTTGGGCCGCCGCCAAATAAAGATCGCGGGCCCTGAGCAGATCCCTTTTGACTCCGATGCCTTTCTCATAAAGTCCGCCAAGACGGAATTGCGCCGGCGCTAGACCTTGTTTGGCGGCGCGCTCCAGCCAGCGCGCCTCTTCCTCGTTGCTCGGCGTAACGCCGCGCCCCTCGGCAAAGCGGGACGCAACTTCGTAGGCCGCCGCGGGATCGCCGGCGACGGCGGCGGCGCGCAGCGCGGCGTTGCCGATCGTGACGGGCAGCTTGTCTTCCACGATCGCAACAGAGCGCCCAGGACCGGACGGCACTTGTATGGTGTCCGGCTGCAGCAGCGCGCCGGTGATCTCAGGCAGCGCCCAGGGCGGCATCGCGCCTGCTCCGGGTTGGCCACCGGCCGGCGGCGTCACAGAAGCAACCGGCTTGGTGGCAGACTCTCGGTCCGATGGAGGAGCGACTGCCGGTCTGGGCATCGGCAGCGGTGGAGTTTCGCGCGGCGCTTGTTCGGCCTGTGCGACCGTCTGCGGTGGGGCAGCCGGCTGCACCGACACTTGCAGGGATTGCGCTTGCGGTGCAGAGCGCGGAACGATCTCGTCGAGCAGCCCGGTGTGGCTCGCCATACCTAACCCACCCGCTACGACGAGCCCAAGGCAAGCCGCGAACGCAGCCCTGCGCACGGCGCGCGCGAATACGCTTGGCCTTAGCGCTGCTGCCACAGCCGCTTCGGATTTCGCCTGTCGGGCGCGTGGTTCCGTCGCCTCTGCCTTGAGGGCGCGGCGGGCGGCGGCGATGAAGTCCATCTTGCCTGGATCGGCGACCGGGGGTGCAGCGACGTTTTTGGTCGGCGATCCGTTCAGGCGCGAGCCGGCTGCGGCGGCGTCCGGCTTGCTCTGGATCACTGGGCCTCCAGCTGCCTCGCCGAAATTTCGGGTGATGTCGCGCTCGACCGTCCGTGCCGCCGGCGGAGCTCGTGACGCGCTCGCGGCGTCGCCATTGACGCGGCGCATGCGCTCGATGTGCGCGAGCAAATCGGCCAGACCGCGCTCAAAGGCGTCGAGATGCGCAAGCTTGGCGTCGGCGGCATCCAACCGCTTCACCAGCATGGTGACACGGTTCTCAAGATGCGCGAGCGCCGCGTCATCAATATGCCGGAACTGAGCGGTTTCGAGTTTGGCGACCAGGCCAACGAGCAATTTTTCCAGATCGCGCGGCAGAGCTTTGCCGGCTTCTCTTGCGATGCTGATGGCGTCGATGAGTTTGTCGACACGTTTCTCTAAGGCCGACACAGTCTCGCGTGACGCCGCATTGTTGGCGACGGCGTCCAC
>JASHVC010000756.1 GCA_030039655.1 Xanthobacteraceae bacterium
GAACGCATTACCATTGAACGTGCCGCCCTGGTCCCCGTACGCGAAACAGCAAGCGTCCTTGTGCGCGACAAGCGCGCCGAGGGGAATGCCGCCGCCAAGCCCTTTAGCCAGAACCATCACGTCCGGCTCAACGCCGGCGTGCTGAAAGCCGAAGAGAGTTCCCGTTCGGCCGATCCCCGTCTGAATTTCATCGAGGATCAGAAGGATGCCATGCCGCTTGGTCAGCGCGCGCAGGTCGCGGAGGAAAGCGTCCGACGCAACGAACACCCCGGCTTCCCCTTGGATCGGCTCGAGCATGACAGCGACTGTGTCGGCCGTGATCGCTCGCTCGACCTGCTCGATATCGTTGAGCCTCACTTTGCGGAAGCCTTGGACCTTAGGCTCGAACAATTGCTCCCAGTGCGCCTTTCCGGACGCCGACATGGCAGCCAGCGTGCGGCCGTGGAAACCGTGATGCATGGTAACGATCTCGTAGGCCCCACCGCGATGGATCTGTCCCCATTTGCGGGCGAGTTTGATCGCTCCCTCGATCGCTTCAGCGCCACTGTTGGTGAAGAAGGTCCGATGCAATCCGCTGTAGCGAGCTATCAACTCGGCAAGGCGGATCATTGGCGCGTTGTAGTAGGCCGGGCTGCAGTTCAAAAGTTGCTCGGCTTGCGACTTGATCGCGCCGACGATTGCTGTGGGACAATGGCCCAGACAATTGACTGCCCAGCCCTGGACGAAATCCAGATATTTCTTTCCCTCCTGATCGGTCAGCCAGGAGCCGCGCCCTTCGACGAACACGACGGGCGGACGTCTGGTGATTTCCATCAGGGCCGCGAATGCGTCTTCGGTGACGCACGCAGGGGGCGCGATGTGCGGTTCGAGCATGTTGTCCTCCTTCGTTGTGTCGCAACGGACGGAGGCCCCGAAAGCACAAGGCCCCCGCCGCTGCCGGCAGGGGCCTTCGTGATCTGATAGCAGATTAGCTTAATGCATCCGCATATCCCACGCCCCCGCCGAAAGGCGACGCGCATGTGCACGGATACGGCGGGCGTGGTGCGAACTGTCCATGGTCAGTTCATGTGGCCTTTTACAGCCCGCGTCAATGAAAAAAACCGCACTGATCGAACGGATCGCTGCCGTTGCAATTTGCTGCCGCCTGAGGGACGCCCGCAGGCAGTGCTCCACCGTCAAACGACCAACGCCCGGCTTGCTGGCATAGCCGCCGATAACGGCACAGGTTGCCACACTTGATCCCGCGCTGGATGGGCCGGGTGCACTGCAGCGGCCTTCAGCGACGGGTCACGAACGCCCGTTGGGCCAATCGCGCCACATCGCGTAGCGACAGCGACCGCGGGAATTGCGCAGCGACTCGTCTAGCATTCCAGCCTCGGCAAAGTTGTTGGCAAGCCAACCGGGCTTCCCCTATGGTCTCCGCCGTAAAAATCCTACCCGAAGGAGAATCCCAAATGGCGTATTCGTTGTACGACGCGGCGATAACCCCTTGCGCCCAGCAGCTTGGCGCACTGACGGGCATCATCGATAAGGCTGCCGCGCATTGTGCCGCCAACAAGATCGAGGAATCAGCTCTACTGCAGGACCGGCTATATCCGGACATGTTCTGCCTCGCCCGTCAGATCCGGCAATCGGCTGATTTCGGAATGAACACCGGTGGCCGCCTAGCGGGCGTTACACCCCCCGCCCTGTCGGCGGTGGACGATACCAGCTTCGCCGCTGCCAAAAGCCGCGTTGAGACCGCCCTAGGTTTCGTGAAGTCGTTGACTCGCGCCCAACTCGACGGGGCGGAAAATAAAGTCATCGCTTGGACGGGCGGCGGCAACGACCGAAAGATGAAGGGCAACGACTATCTTCAACAGTTCGCTTTGCCGAATTTCTTCTTCTTTGTAACGACGGCGTACGACATCTTACGTCATCGCGGGGTGCCGCTTGCAAAGCGGGACTTCCTAGGCCCAGTCAACTGGCTCTAGCGCGAGCCAAAAACCCGAGCCAAAATTTATCGCGGGACGAAGAAACAAAACTTGCGATTGGCCCCAAAAACGAATGCGAGGTCGAGATAATCGAGCGACGGAAACACCGGCGAGGCCAGCGGCGTTTGCCGAGAAATAGAGTCGCTTGGAGGCCTAAATGGACGATCACGCCATCGTAGGCGCCGACTCTTCGGGAGTCATTCAGCTTTGGAACAGCGGAGCTGAAAGGCTATTCGGCTATGCGAGCGCGCAAGCCGTAGGACATACGCTCGATCTGATTGTACCCGAGGATTACCGAAACCAGCATTGGAATGGTTTTCGCAACGCCATGGCCAATGGCTCTTCCAAGCTGGATGGTCAGTCAATAGAAATTCCGGTCAAGTGCAATGGTGGCACGACGACGGTTTTCAAAGGTCACTTCATGCTTCTGCGCAATGCGGGCAGCAAGGTGATCGGCGCGATAGTAGTTTTCAATCGCTAGCAGGAACACTTCCCCGGCAGTACAGCAGAACTCGCGAAGCCACGCCGCACAGGGCTATTTTGAAGAAGTCTTTGAGATTGATCGACCCTGACCACCCGGAATGCGTGAATCAGGGCGGCAGATGACGGGCCCAAACGATCGCCGCCCGCACAACAAGACTCATCGTTCGACCAGAGTCCAACCGCTGAAAGCAATCAATTTCAGCTTTCGGCTGATAAAACCTTCGACCGCGACGATGCCGCGCAGTATCCACGGAAAGGGAGACGGACGAAGGATATCGACGAACATGCAGTAGCGCAGTTGGTCGGTCTCGTTCACCGACATATGCTGCAGGGTATCGTCGAAGATGAACAGCTTATGCTCGCACCAGTAGCTGATTTTGTCTCCGACTTCGATGTACGCCGACTTATCCTTCATATCATTGATGTTATAGAGAACCCGCAAGGTCGGCCGCAGCCAGCCGAAGTGCAGCGAGGTCGTAACTTTCTTATTGAACACCGACAGCGCTATGGTCTCAATGAACTTCCACGGTTCGTGGAAGGCGGGAACGTCCACGACTGATTCTGCGTTGAAGCCGTAGGTGCGCCAAACGAACATCGCGCGGTTGTGTTCTTTCGAACGCTCTTCGACCCGCCGCACGAGATCGCTGTCGTTTGTGACCTGCATTAATCGACGAATCTCGGCCTGATAATCCGGCGGAAAATCTTCAAGCCGGTAGACGCCCTTATTCACATACGGCAGCGAGATCAAATCGATGAAACAATTGATGGGCGACAGAACCCAAAGCAGAACGCCGTTGCCGAGGAAGTAGCGCCGCATCGTGGACAATTTCAGCGGCCTGTTGCGGCTGACGTCGTAAATGCCGCAAATCGCGTACAAGAGTGCAATCTTGGGAAGAAAATAAATGAAAGGGACCCAGACGCAGATCGGAACCAGCACCCTGCGCAACGCGATCTTGCAAAACCTTTCGAACTGCTCCCGGCCGCTAAGAGTTCGACTCAGCGTTGCGTCCATCGGCCGCTCCCCTCAGACCACGACTCTCGCCAGCATTTCCCGCTATAGCGCACGACGCGCCTGCCTGAAGCGGCGCCAGCTGAATTATTTGCTGCGGCTCCCGACTCTCAAGTGCGCGTCAAACGCTAACACGGGTGACTTGCACCCCCGATACATGCCGGATTCGGGGCTCACTTATGCACAGTGAATGCACAGAGTTTTGAACGGGTCAATGCGGCACTGCCGGCGCGCGCCTTTCTTTCCGCCCCGAACCTCGAAGCCCGCATCAACGACACCTTCGGAACCAACGCAAAATGGTGCGCCCATTGCCTCCGGCCGGCAACCGTATGCGCTTTCCCTAGCAGCGGATATGTTGTAGCGACTCGTTGGTTGGGTTTGTGCAAATACGAAATACCGATCACACAACCGGTACGTCGGCGCATTGGCGCGCCAGCCCGTGGCGTGATCAGCGGGGTTGTTTGTATGGTGGCGAACCACGCGCTTGCCACACAAGCGAGACTTGTCAATCCGGACACCTTAGTCGTCCTCGCCATCGCGCTGACGTTCGCGGTGCACGCGCTGATCGGCACGGTCACCGGCCTCAGCATCGACGAGACCTACGACGTGGTTATGGCGCGCCAGCTAGCGTTGTCCTATCACGACCACCCGCCGGCGATCATGTGGCTCATCGTGGCGGCGACGAGGCTCACGGGCAACGAGAGCGACCTCATCGTCCGGCTGCCCACGCTGATCCTCGCGGCGGCGCAATCCTGGCTGCTCTACCGGCTCACAGCGCTCGTTTTCGAGAAATGGGCCGGCGTGTTTGCCATCATCGCATACTGTCTGTCGCCGCTGTTCGGTCTTTTTCTCGGCACCCTGGCGCTCACCGACGGGCCGCTGGTATTCTCGCTCACTGCCGCGGCGTTTTTTGTGGCGCGGGAGCTGCTTGGGGAAAGCAAGGCACATTGGGCCAATTGGCTGCTTGCCGGATTGTTCTTCGGCTTCGCTCTGCTCTCGAAGTTCAGCGCCGCGCTGGTGTTGCCGGGGCTCGCGCTTTTTCTGCTCACCGAGCCGCGCCATCGCCACGTGCTTCTCACGCCGTGGCCGTACGTGGCCGCGCTCCTGGCGCTGGCCGTGTTCACGCCCGTGATCATATGGAACTTCGAGAACGGATTTGATGCCTTCGCGTTTCAAGGTGGCCGCGCGGCGCTCGGCGATCATGTCTATCTGGCGCGCGCGCTGGCGCATACGGGCTTACTCTTTGTGGTGGTGGGACCGGTCATCTGGCTCATTCAGATCGTCGCGCTGGCCGGCGCGCTGTGGGCGGGCCCCGGCGACGAGCGGCGCTGGTTTTTTGCCATGCTGGCCATCGTGCCAATCGGATTCTTCTTGGTGCTCGACCTGTTCGGCACGCGCGGCGATGTAGCACCGCATTGGCTGGCTCCAGCCTATCTGTTCACGTTTCCGCTGGCCGGCGCCGTCGTGGTGCGCTGGCGTGCCCGCTTCCCGCGCCTGATTTGGTGGACGACTGCTGCGTGCGTCGCTGGGACAAGCGCGATTGCGCTGGTGTTCGTCAGCCACACCCTGACCGGATGGCTCCAAGCTTTCGTTCCGGCAATCACCGCCGAATATGACCCGCTCGTCGCCGATGACGCGGACTGGTGGAGCGTGCGCACCGCACTGGAACAGAGAAATCTCGTCGATTCCAAACATTTCCTTCTCGTCGGCAAATACTATTTCTGCTTCAAGGCGCAACTCGTGCTGAAAGAGGATATGCAGGTGGTTTGCACCGACGATAAAATTCCGATCGTGGGGTCAATGCGGCCCGACAATGTGACGCTGCTTGGCCGCGACGCCGTCATTATCGAAACCTGGTGGTCCGGGCCCGAGCCGCTCGCGGCGATCGAGACGAAGTTCGAGCGTGTGGACGAGCTTGCGCCAATCTGGATCCTAGACCACGGACGGCGCGTGCTGCGGATCGATCTGAAGCTCGGCCACAATTTGAAGGGCCCGATTTTACCACCTGCAGCGCCCGCTTATGCCACGCTTCGCCGTTGAGCGGCGGGGTTGGCGGCTAGACGTAGCGCCACTGACAAAAGGGGGCCAGCGGTGCCAATATATGCGGGCGGGAATCGGTTGCTTAAGTCGCCTAAGGAATAAGAACAATCCCGATGACCAAGGCCACCTCATTGGTAGCCTGCGGCGTTTTTCTGCTGCCGCTGGTATGGACGTCAGCGTCCCACGCGGACGATGGCTTAGACTGCATCAGCACCAAGCTCCCAAGTTGGTTTGTGGAAGAAGCCTGTTACCGCGCGAACTACCAACACTGCGTGCGGAGACACCAGCTAGGTGCACCCGTTGACGCAAACTGCCGCCTGCTGCTTGAGAACCCTCCTTTGCCAAAGGGAGAGTGCAACCAAGACGATCACATCAATCACAGGCCCGGATGCGTGCCCCCACGGCTCGGCGATTGAAGGCCGCCAGCGTGACACTCTAAAGGATCTTTTCTCGGTGGTGTTCCTGTACGGATTTACCTGACAGACAGTGCGCACTCAAGAATCTTATTCTTGATGTGTGCATGCCAGCGGGGGCGAACCCGGCCTGGATCATCTAAAGGTACGGGACCGCCATCTCGTTGGGCTGGGGAAGTCCAGAGTGTCTCCAGTTTCAGGGCTTCTTTCATAGATGGCTTCCGTGGCGAGTGACGAACCTGGCACTTCTTCCCTTTGGAGCATCGCGATCGCTCTCTTTGCAATCGGTGCGACATTTTATTTGTCACCCTTAGAACGAACGGTTGCCGTCCTAATTCTGAGTTTTGTCTAAATTTTGAGAGTTTTCCCGCGACCCTACTTTACCCGGGTGGATTTAGGGTAGGGCAACAATGGACGCAACGCCGATTGGCTTGTTCGTCTACGCTTTCGTCACGGAGAACCCGGATGCGCGTGCCTCGCGTGGCTTGCGGATTTGTTGGATTGGCCGTCGCCGTCTGTTTTGTCTACCTTTTGGATCGGGGTGTGTACGTCGGCTCCGTTGTTGTCGAGGCGCCGCCTTTGCCTGATGGCGGCGCGTACTCCTGGAAATTCTGCAAATACCTCCATTTCACTCGCATCAGTTCGGTGCCCGTTGCCTCGGATCTTGATCGCAATATCGCGGAAGCTTCATTCTGTCCGCCGCTCAAAAACTCACAATGAATTCGAGCTGAGGGCCGGAGGCAAGCGTCACAACCGAACTGCAATCAGAGGACGGCGCGACCTGCTGGTGAGGTTCGGGGGTTCGGCAAGCCGCACCGCTTACGCGGACGCAACAATCGGCGCCGACTCACCATGCAATTATACATTCTCTCGCCACCGCCCGCCTCTAGCGGACCTCCGAGATTAACGCGATTTAATCTGCATGAACGGATTCTGACTCGCCTCGTCAGAGCCAGTTCACGGTCGATTTTCTATCATTCGTTTCGCATTTGATTGCCGCAGTGCATTGGCAATTGCCGGTACGATCTTAAGTGCGGCGACTGGAGGAAGTCATGAGATATGCAAAAAGGGCGATCTCACTTGTTACGGGCCTCGCCATCTTGGGCGGCTCGATCAGTATCGCTGCTGCAGAGGACTTTCACGGCAACTACGGTCATGCCTACAGTGTGCACGACAGTTATCGATCGCGTGATCGCGATCGTGATTGGCGCACTTACGCCGATCATCGGCGAGCCGAGCATCGTGGCGACGATCGAGGCATCCGTCATGACGAACGATGGCGCTGAACGCGCGTAGCAGCGCGATGGATCTGATAGTGAGAGCCTTGGTTGCCCACGCCGGGGCTTTCCTCTGAGTGACCATCGGAGGAGACCGTGTCACGAGCCTACACCCCTGGGCCGCGGTGGCATTTCGAACTGTTGCTTGTGGCCTGCGCAATCTTGCTGATCGGCGGAGCCTTTCTCGTCGCCCTTTGGTGACCAGCACCGTGGCCGGCATGCTGCTGATTAAAAAGAGGCCCCGCAGACCGGCAGAGC
>JASHVC010000757.1 GCA_030039655.1 Xanthobacteraceae bacterium
GGCTGCTACACGACCTGCGCCGAGCTTGCGCTCATCCCGCTGCTGAAAGCCAAGGCCATCGATCCCGACGAAATCGTCATCGACGCCAAATCGGGTATGACCGGAGCGGGCAGGGCGGCCAAGGAAGAGATGCTGTTTTCGGAAGTCTCCGAAGGCTTTCACGCCTACGGCGTCGGCCACCATCGCCACATGGCCGAGTTGGACCAGGAATTTTCCAAGGCCGCCGGCCGCGAGGTGATCGTCAGCTTCACGCCGCATCTCGTGCCCATGAACCGCGGTATTCTTTCCACGATTTACGTGCGTGGTCCTAAGGCTTCGCCGGAAGATCTTCACGCGCTGCTGACAAAGGCCTACGCGAACGAGCCGTTCGTCCATGTGCTGTCTTTCCGCGCGCTGCCACAGACCCGGCACGTGCGCGGCTCCAACATGACGTTCATCGGAGTCGCGCCCGATCGGATTGCGGGTCGCGCCATCATCGTCTCCGCCCTCGACAACCTCACCAAGGGTGCGTCGGGTCAGGCCGTGCAGAATATGAATGTGATGCTCGGATTTCCCGAACCGATGGGCATCGACCAGGTGGCTTTGTTTCCGTGAGGCCTTTCAGGCGACCTTCCGGCTCTGCCCTTCCATGTACGCCCGCACCAGTTCGGCGGTGAGCACGACGTTGGGGTCGTATTCGGGCGCGTTTTCGATCTGCACTAGATCGTTCAATCCAGAGTTTTTGTAGATGCGATTGGTGCAGGAGATAAGCCGCGCCGGTCGCTTGGGATCGCCGTTGAAGTGCTGGTGGATCGTGCAGGGTGGCACATAGATGACATCGCCCGCTTCCCATTCGTAGCGCTTGATCTCGTCCTGAGGCCTCCATGCGTAGGTGTCGGTGATTTCCACATCGCAATCCTGGTGCAAGTCGTAGCCGTAGCCCGCCACGACATAGAGGCATTCCTCCGCCAGGTGCCGGTGCTTTCCTGAGCGGCTGCCGGGTGGAATCACCTGCATGTAAGCGTCGACCGTCTCCATGCGCGTGTTCATCTGCTCGTTGAGCAAATGTTTGAGCAGTCCCTGTCGCGACATTTCCCAGGGCATCTCGTCGGGATGGACAATTTTCTTGCGCAAGGCGAGGCGCGCCGGGCGCGCCGTCGCGTCGTCAAGCAGGTCCTGATAGAGCTTTTTGTTCGTCGTCCCAGCCAGCCAGGCTTTGGCTTCGTCCCAGGCCATTTAGACTTCTTCCTCCACCTTGCCGGACGGATGGTTGAAGTCCTCGTCCTCGTCGCGGGGCACGAAATTGCCTTGGGTGGGCGAGGGCATTTTCGGCCGTTTGATTACGGTGTGCTGGAACAACATGTTCATGAACAGATACATCGGCTTGGTTTTGATCACGAGGGCGCGCGCCGGCTCGGTCGCGCTGGCATTGTTGTGCTGGTGCACGCAATTGTTATGCACAACAGCGATGTCGCCGGCCTTCCAGTCGTAACGCACGCCATCGTGGATCTCGTAGCCGGCGCCGTCGAGGATGTAGAAGGCGGCCTCGTTGACGTGACCGTGCTTCTGGGTGGTGCCGCCCGGAGCGTATTCTTCCAGATGGATGTGCAGCGTTTGGCAGAGGCCATCTTCCGGCTCAACGTAATGACGGGAAAAATGCTGCGGACCGCCGTCGAGCTTAGTCTCCTTGCCTTTGATCACCCGCGGCATTGACCGCAGCCGCTTGAGCTCGTCGGTGAGGCTGTAAGCGCCCGTGATAGGCCGAACGAATACCCGCTCCTTGTCCGGATCGTGTTGCTTTTTGCCCATCCGGGCTCCTTTTTGAGTGCTTGCGGCTTTAAGTGCTTGCCGCGATCCCATCAACGCGGCCGATGAGTCACCGCCTGACGGTATTATGTACCGCATTTCCGGCTTTGTTCCAGTCTGTGCGCGGACGTCGTCGACACTAATTATCGGTGGGGATTAAGGATATGCAAAACCCGGCGCGCCACTTCGAGCTTTGCCGGTACGGGATCGACCAAGCTCTTATCCGGATGCGCTTTTTGAGGGTCGTGTGCTAGTCGCGAATCCGTACGTAACTTCCCGGTGCGTCCTCGATGGGCGCGAGTGTGCCGCCGCCCGGAGCGCGCGCGGGCACTTCGGTCTTGTCCTGGCGCTTGAGCCACGCGAGCCAATTCGGCCACCAGGAGCCCGGATGCTCCTTGGCCTTGGCGAGCCAACGGTCGAGGTCGGCGCTGCGCGGCCGGCGGCCGGTCCAGAACTGATATTTGTGCTTGCCCGGCGGGTTGACCACGCCAGCAATGTGCCCGGACCCGGAGAGCACGAAGCGCACTGGACCGCCAAAGAATTTACTCCCGAGCAGCACCGATTTCGCGGGAGCGATATGGTCCTCGCGGGTCGCCAGATTGTAGATAGGTATCTTGACGGATTTCAAATCGATCGGCGTGCCGCCGACCCTCACTTTTCCCTGGGAGAGTTTGTTGTCGAGATAGCAGTTGCGCAGATAGAACGAATGGTTGGCGGCCGGAAGCCGCGTCGCGTCGGAATTCCAGTACAAAAGGTCGAACGGGAACGGCGCCTTGCCCTTCAGATAGTTGTTGATGACGTACGGCCAGATCAGGTCGTTGGACCGCAGGAAGTTAAACACGGTCGCCATCGACCCGGCTTCCAGATAGCCGCGCTCGGCCATGCGGTGTTCGATCGCCTCGACCTGCTCCTCGTCGACGAAGACTTTAAGATCACCCGCATAGGTGAAGTCGACCTGGGCGGCGAACAAAGTCGCCGACATCATGCGCTCGTCATGGTTGGCCGCCATAAGCGCGAGCGCGACCGAAAGCATGGTGCCGCCGACGCAGTAGCCGATGCTGTGCACCTTG
>JASHVC010000059.1 GCA_030039655.1 Xanthobacteraceae bacterium
GGCCATGTCGTGCCCGGGACGGACAAACGGGTGCACTGGCTGCACGAGCTCTACACGATCGCCGATCCGGACTGCACCACACGGGTGACCGTACCGACGCTGTGGGACGCGAAGACGCGCCGCGTTGTCAACAACGAGTCCTCCGAAATCATTCGCATGTTCAACACGGCGTTCGCCGGCGTGGCGGAGCCGACGCCCGATTACTATCCGCAGTCGCTGCGCGCTGACATCGACGCCACCAACACACTTGTGCTGAAGGGCGTGAACAATGCCGTGAACGGCTGCGGCTATTCAATCTCGCAGGAAGCTTACGACGGTTCCGTCAAGCTTTTGTTCGACACGCTCGACGGCCTGGAGCAACGGCTGTCACGGCAGCGCTATCTGTGCGGCGATGTCGAGACCGAAGCGGACTGGCGGCTGTTTCCAAGCCTGGTGCGTTTCGACCCGTGCTACTACGTCGGCTACAAGTGCAATCTGCGCCGGCTCGACGAGTATCCGAATCTTTCAAACTATTTTCGTGAGCTTTATCAGACTCCAGGCATCGCCGACGTTTGCGACATAGCCGGCATGAAGCGCGGCGTATTCAGCAAGGCCGGCCCGGTCGGCGCCAACGGCATCATTCCCGCCGGCCCCACCGTCGACTACTGGCGGCCGCACAATCGCGACCGCTTCACCGCGCGGCATTGAGGGAATGACAGGTGTCGGAATCCGAAACCATCCACCTCGCGGCTGATATTTCGTTCCTTCATACCGATTACCTCTGGCGGTTGCCTGGCTCCTGGGTCGGCTATCCCTATTACGGCACGTCGGAGTTCTACGAAGATCTCGCCCGCGTCGCCGAGCGCGGCATTATGGACATGCTGTTCTTCGGCGACACCGGCGGCACATCGGAGGATTACGGCGGCTCCCACGAGGCGGTCGTGCGCTACGGAGCCAAATGGCCACGTCACGACATGACGCCGATGATTCCGCTGATGGCCAAGGCGGCGCCGGGTGTCGGCTTTGCCCTGACGTTGTCGACCACCTATCACCACCCGTTCCACTGCGCGCGTCTGTTCAACGCGCTCGATCACGTGACCCGCGGGCGCATCGCCTGGAACGCGGTGACATCGGCTTACAAGAACGAAGCAGCGAATTACGGCTTCGACGAAATGATGGACCACGACGAACGCTACGTTCGCGCCCAGGAATTTCTCGACGTCGCGTTCAAGCTGTGGAACAGCATCGAGCCGGACGCGCTCGTGCTCGATCGCGAAAAGGGCATGTACGCAGATCCGAAAAAGGTGCACCGGATCGACCATCGCGGCCGCTTTTTCAACGTCCGCGGTCCGCTACCGGCTCTGCCCTCGCCGCAGCGACGACCGGTCGTGATTCAGGCCGGCCTCTCTGGGCCGGGAATGAACCTCGCCGCCACCTATGCGGAACTGCAGTTCAGCACGCGGCGGACCCTGCCAAGCATGCAACAACACCGAAAGGCGCTGGATGCGGCACTCACCGCCGTCGGGCGCAAACCGCGCGACATCGGCATTCTTTGGTCGATCCGCATCCAAGTGGCCGACTCCGATGCCGACGCCGCGGAGAAGGAACGGCGCTATCTCGAGGCCATTCCGCCGGAGGCTGGGCTCGTCGAAATGTCGGCGCAATACGGCGTCGATTTTTCCACCGCCAAGGCCGGCATGCGGCTCGTGGATTTCGCCGACGATGTACGGGCACAGAAAGGTAATCTCGGCAGCTTCGAAGAACTGCTGAAAACCACCGACCCTAATCAGCCGCTGCAGGAATTCGCCCGGCGCTTCCTCGTCGATCGCATTCTGGTCGCCGCCGGCACGCCGAAGAAGATCGCCGACACCCTGGAGAAGCTGCACTTCGAGACCGGCGCCAACGGCGGCTTCATCCTCGGCCGCGGCTATTCGGCCATGGACAACATCCGCGAGTTTGTCGAATACGTTGTTCCCGAACTGCAGCGCCGGGGGCTTGCGAAAAAGAAATATGCCGGGCCCACACCCCGTGAAAATCTCAATGCCTGACGGAAAGAATGCAATGAGCAATGGTTCGACTGTGGCAGCGCGTGGGCGGGCGGCCTTCTCGCGCCGCCACGTTCTGAAACTCGCATCGGGCGCCGGCGCGCTTTCGGCTTCGCTCGGCTCCGTGTGTGGACAGACGCCCTACCCTTCCCGGCCCGTGCATGTGCTGCTCGGCTTCGCGGCCGGCGGCGCTTCCGACGTGATCGGCCGACTGATGTCGCAATGGCTGTCGGAAAAGCTCGGCCAGCCGTTTGTATTCGACAATCGGCCCGGCGCCGCCAGCAATATCGCCACCGAACTGGTCGCCAAGGAGGCGCCGGACGGCTACTCGCTGCTGTGGTGCACGTCCGCCAACGCCAACAACGCAACGCTCTACCAGAACCTGAATTTCAATTTCATCCGCGACTTCGCGCCAGTGGCCGGAACGTTCCGCGTGCCCAACGTTCTGGAAGTGCATCCTTCCGTTCCGGTCGCCACCGTTCCCGAATTCATCGCTTACGCCAAGGCGAATCCCGGCAAGCTCAACTTTGCCTCGGGCGGCATCGGCGCCACGCAGCACATGGCTGCCGAGTTATTCATGTTCATGACGGGCGTGCAGATGCGCCACGTTCCGTATCGTGGCTCGGCGCCGGCGCTTATCGATCTGCTCAGCGGCCAGGTGCAGGTCATGTTCGATCTGATGCCGGCCTCGATCGGCTACATCCGCGCCGACAAGCTCCGCGCCTTGGCGGTCACCACCGCGACGCGCTCGGAAGCGCTGCCGAACTTGCCAACGATCGGCGAGTACGTGCCGGGCTACGAAGCAAGCACCTGGAATGGAGTCGTCGCGCCCAAAGGAACGCCCGGCGATGTGATCGACAAGCTCAACGGCGCGATCAATGCCGGCCTTGCCGACACCGCCATCAAGACGCGCTTGGCCGATCTCGGGGCAAATCCGCTTCCCATGTCACCCACCGAATTCGGCAAGCTCGTCGCCGACGAAACCGAGAAGTGGGCCAAGGTCATCAAGTTCGCCGGCATTCAGGCCAATTGAAGCCGCCTACGGCTGACCCGCGCGGGCCGACGCTTAGACCGCGGCCTACTACGCCTGCTCCACGCCCTTTCCCTACAGGCGCCAAATCGTTGAAGGGGTCTACGGTTGGGCCTATCGTGCGGCGCGAAGTGCAGGCAAGCGAGGAAGTTTATGAGCGAGGCCGCCAACGGCACCGGCATCGGCCAACCCGTACGCCGCCGCGAGGATTTGAGGCTGGTGCGCGGCGCCGGACGTTACGCCGGCGACGAAAATCTGCCGGGGCAGGCCTACGCGGTCATGGTGCGCTCGCCGCACGCACACGCACTGATCCGCTCGATCGCCAAGGACGAGGCGCTCGCTGTACCTGGCGTGCTTGCCGTCCTTACCGGCGCTGATTTCGTTGCCGAAGGGCTGAAGCCAATTCCGCACAAAGTGTGGTCGCCGCATCCAGCCGAAACCCAGTTCCACAATCGCCAAGGCGCGTCCTTTGCCGAGGCGCCGCACTATCCGCTGCCAACCGACAAGGCGCGCTTCGTCGGCGAGGCGGTGGCGATGGTGGTCGCTGAGACCGTGAACGCAGCGAAGGACGGCGCCGAGCAGGTCGAAATCGAGTACGAGCCGTTGCAGGCAGTCACCGCCACGGTCGAGGCCGCGCGCCAGGACGCGCCGCACGTGCACGCGCTCGCGTCCAACGTTTGCCTCGACGCGCAGATCGGCGATGCGGCGGCGACCGCGGCGGCGTTCGCGCGCGCGGCGCACGTCACGCGGTTTGAGACCTGGGTGCAACGCGTCACCGGCGTGCCCATGGAGCCACGCGCCACGCTGGCCGCCTACGACAAGGACAGCGGCCGGTACACCGTCTATGCCGGCAATGGGGGTGCGGTGCGGCTGAAGAACGATCTCGCCACCATCCTCGACGTGCCGCCCGAAAAGGTCCGTGTGCTCATGGGCGACGTTGGCGGCAATTTCGGCACCCGCGGCATGATCTACGCCGAATTTGCGCTCGTTGCGTGGGCGGCGAAGAAAGTCGGCCGGCCGGTGAAATGGATCATCGAGCGCCACGAATCTTTCGCCAGCGACTATCAGGCGCGCGATCTCGCGGTCGAAGCCGAGCTTGCGCTCGACGACAAGGGCCGCTTCCTCGCCATGCGCGGCTCCAACATCGGCAACCTCGGCGGTCACACGACGAACTTCTCTATGGTGCAGAAGGGCGTGCAGATGATGTCGAGCATCTATCGCATGCCGGTGGCGCACTTTCGCGCCCGCGCCACGCTCTCCAACACCTCGCCGACTCGACCTTACCGAAGCGCCGGGCGGCCCGAGGTGATCTTCGTCATCGAGCGGCTCATTGATCTGGCGGCGCGCGAATGCGGCATCGACCGCGTTGCCATTCGCCGCCGCAATCTCGTGACCACAAAGGAGATGCCGTACGAAAATCCGTTCGGCGTCGAATACGACAACGGCGATTACATCGGCGCCATGGACATGGCGCTTAGGCTCGGTGACTGGCCCGGTTTCAAGAAGCGTCGCGCCGAAGCAAAAAAGCGCGGCAAATATCGCGGAATCGGGGTTGCCAACTATGTCGATATCTCGACCGGTGTTCCACGTGAAAAAGCCGAGATCACCGTGAAGCC